>CAXUKB010000009.1:4434-28011 GCA_964251345.1 uncultured Fimbriimonas sp.
TTGCGCCTCATGGACTTCGCCGGCAAGGGACCGGTGGAAGCCGGCCCCTTGCCGACTTCGCGAACCCTTGAGGCACCCCTTCCTTTCCTGCTCATCACGACCGGCGTCGAGCGGCTGAGCGGATCGGTCCACGGGCCGATGATCGAACGTTGGCTGCGGGGCGACAAAGGCGTAGTGACGGCCATGAAGGCCCTGCCCGACCTGGCGGAGTTCGGGGCCAAGGCGCTCTTAGAAGGCGACCTAAAGGGCTTGGGCGAACTCATGGACATGAACCACCGCTTTGTCGCCCCGCTCGGCGGATCCGCCGATGCGATCCACGCCCTGATCGCGCGGTGCAAGCCCCACGCCCCCCCCGCGCCGAAGCTGCCGGGAGCCGGGAGGCACGGTGATCGCCCTGACGCGCGACGCCGAGGCCCTGCAGTTTGCGTTAGAGCGGGACGGCTACACGCGCTTCCTGCGTCCCCAAATCGCACCCGGCTTGACGGTGGAGAGTGGATTAGAGCCGCCTTCGCTGGAGGCTCCATCTTCCACGGAAGGCGGACCTAAGGAAGTATCCTCCTAAGCGATGGAGCCGGAACGGTTGGCGGTGGTCGGGGCGGCGAGCCTGCGCTTCGGTCCCACGATCTGCGGCGGCCTCGCGGTCTATTTTGGCGAGCGGCCGCTTGAAATTCGGTTTTGGGACGCGGATCCCGAGCGGCTCGATCTTTTCGACCGTTTCGCCCGCTACCTCTTCGAGCTGAACAAGACGCCGCACCTCTTGATGACCACCGACGATCCCCATGAGGCGATTTTCGGAACGGACCGACTCATCGTCGCCCTCGACGATCACGGCGCCGAGCGGTTCCGTCCCGAAGCCACTTCGGTCACTGTGGTGGAGGCTCTCCGGCAAGAATTTCCCGACGGTGCCCCCGTGCTCGATCTTCGGGACGACCCGACGATTCCCGAGCCGACGGAGGAGGAGGTGCGAGCCCTTCCGCACGACATCATGCGATACCTACGCGGCGACGACTGGGCCTACGCGTTCCTACGAGAGTGCGAAAACTCCCCGGTCAAGCAGTGGCTCCAAGCAGGACAACGATAAAGGCGCGCCGAGAGGAGCGGACGATCCACCGCCTCCAAGTATCCTTTTCCCGATGCTCCCCGCATTGATCCTCGCCGCGGCGGCCAAAGCGCCGACCCTGCGGCTGAGCCCCCTCTTCTCCGACGGCGCGGTGCTTCAACGAGGAATGGAGCTTCCCGTGTTCGGCGTCGCCGCCCCGGGCGCGCGGGTCAGCGTCGGCCTTGCGGGACAGCAGGCGGGGGCGACCGCGGGTGCGGACGGGCGGTGGCTCCTGCGATTGAAGCCGGTCAACGCCGCCGGATCGCTGGTGCTCACCGCGACGAGCAATGGCGAGACCGTGACGGTGAAAGATCTTCTCGTCGGCGAGGTGTGGCTCGCGTCAGGACAGTCGAACATGGAGTTTCCCGAGTCCAGCGCGATCGACTTCGCGCAGGCGAAGGCGGAAGCGCGGCCCGACGTTCGATTCTTCACCGTCGAGAAGGCGACGGCGGATCGTCCCTTGGGCGACTTAAAAGGGCACTGGACGGCTTCGTCGCCGACGACCGTGGGCTACTTCTCGGCGGTGGCGCTGTCGTTCGCCCGCGAAGTTCAGAAGCGGCTCGGGGTGCCGGTCGGGATCGTGCAAGCGACCTGGGGAGGCTCGCCCGCCGAGGCGTGGACGTCTCGCGAAGCCCTCACCGCGGAGGCCACGTTGAAGCCTCTCGTCGACGCCTACGACGCGGCGCAGACGGACTACCCGACCGCGATGGCGGCTTACCGCAAGGCGGTCTCCGACTTCGTGAACTTCAAGCACCTCGGAGGCAACGAGGGCTTTATGCACGACTGGCAAGCGCCGGAAGCCTCCGAGGCGGAGTGGTCGACCGTGCCCGCCGGAACCCCGTTCCCCGACACGTTCGACGGCGCCGCCTGGTACCGGAAATCGGTCGACGTGCCGCTCGACTGGGTGGGAAAGCCGCTCGTCCTTTCCCTCGGATCGGTCGACGATTACGACACCACTTACTTCGACGGCATCCGGGTAGGACGCACGGGTCTCGAGGACGACAACGGCGATGCGACGACGCCTCGTCGTTACCGAATCGCGCCGGGCATCGTGCGTCCCGGTCGAAACGTCATCGCGGTGCGGGTGTTCGATCAGGGCGGCGCCGGCGGCATCTTGGGGCCGGTCGGCGAGATACGCCTTGGTCTCGCCGACGGCTCCGCCTCCGTGCCGCTCGACGGCGACTGGCGCTTCCGGATCGAAAAAGCGCTCGATCCCAAGGCTCAGATTCCGCAGCGTCCCGTCGGCGTCGGCAATCCGAACGTGCCGACGATGCTGTGGAACGGCATGGTCGCGCCCCTGGTTCCGTACGGGATTAGGGGCGCGATCTGGTACCAGGGCGAGGCCAACGCCGAGCGTGCCGCCCAGTACCGCACCCTCTTTCCCACGCTTATCCGAAATTGGCGCGCGGCGTGGGGTGAGGGCGACTTTCCGTTCCTCTTCGTCCAACTGCCAAACTACATGGCGCGCAAGGACGCTCCGTCCGAGAGCGCCTGGGCCGAGCTTCGCGAGTCGCAGACGGCGGCGCTGGCTCTTCCCAACACCGGCATGGCGGTCGCGCTCGATCAGGGAGAGGCGGGCGACATTCATCCGAAGGCCAAGCGCGAGATCGGCCGCCGCCTTGCGCTCAATGCGCTCGGAAGGGCTTACGGCGAGCCGATCGTGTACGAAGGGCCGTCGTTTGCCGGCTTGACCATCATGGGCGACACGGCGCGAGTGGAGTTCCACAACGGTGCGCTTTTCACCGTCGATGGCGGCGCGCCGCGCGGCTTTCAGATTGCGGGCGCGGAGGGCCGCTGGGCTTGGGCACAGGGGACGGTCGAAGGTTCGACGGTGTCGTTGCGTGCGCCGGGTGTTTCGAAACCGGTGGCGGTGCGGTATGCCTGGGCCGACAATCCGGATACGAACCTCACCAACCGGGCAGGCCTTCCGGCGGTGCCGTTCCGAACGGATCGACCTTAGAAGGGATCGTCGTCCCATGGCCGGGGTAACGTCCGCCTATGACCGTCCACACTCTCTCCTCCGGCGCGACGCTTACCGACGTGGGCGAGGCTGGAAAGACGCCTCGCCCCGCGTGCATCGTCTTTCCGGGCGGCGGCTACGTGGGACTCGCGCCGTACGAGGGCGACCCGGTCGCGCAGTGGATGGAGACCGTCGGCCTCCGCGGGTTCGTGCTCCGCTACCATGTCGCTCCCGCGCGCCATCCGGTTCCGCTGAATGACGCCCACGAGGCGATCCGCATGGTCCGCAGCAATGCCGCGGCTTGGGGAGTCCTTCCCGAGAAAGTCGGAATCCTGGGTTTTTCCGCCGGGGGGCACCTGGCCTCGA
Organism: uncultured Fimbriimonas sp.; assembly: GCA_964251345.1. Classification (GTDB taxonomy): domain Bacteria; phylum Armatimonadota; class Fimbriimonadia; order Fimbriimonadales; family Fimbriimonadaceae; genus Fimbriimonas. Next base: position 7,860 of record CAXUKB010000009.1, read on the forward strand.
CGGTGAGCACTCACTGGGGCGACCACGTCGAACGGCCCGACTTCGCCCTTCTCATCTATCCGGTGATCTCGTTCCACGACCCGCTCGCCCATCGTGGCTCGCGTGAGAACCTTCTGGGACCCAATCCCGATCCCAAGCTCGTGGACGCACTTTCGAACGAGACCCGCGTCAGCCTCGACACGCCGCCTTCGTTTCTCGTGCATGGCGTCGACGACACCGTGGTGCCGGTGGGCAACTCCCTTGCCTACGCGATGGCCCTCGCCGACCACCGGGTGCCCTTCGAACTCCACTGTATCGAGCATGGACCGCACGGCTTCGGCATGGGTGCGCCTGGTTCGCCGCAGGACTGGCGCCCCTGGGCCGCACGCTGGCTTTCCGAGCGATAACGCCGCGCACGCGTCGCGTCGTACACAATCAATCCATGAAGCCCGATGTGGTCGTGGTCGGCGCGGGCGCGGCGGGGATCTTTGCCGCTTGGCGCGCGGCTTCGCTCGGCGCGCGGGTCATGCTGGTCGAGAAGACGCCGCGCATCGGCACCAAGATCCTGATCTCCGGCGGCGGGAAGTGCAACGTGGCCCACGCCGGGCCGATCGAGGACGTTCTGAAGGCGTTCCGGCCCAACGAGGCGCGTTTCCTTCGCCCCGCGTGCTACCGGTTGCGGAACGACGCCATCATCCAACTGATGACCGACCGCGGGCTACGGGTCTATACCCGGGACGACGGGAGGGTGTTCCCTATCGACCAAACCGCGAAGGACGTGGTCGCCATCTTGCGGGACTACCTCGACGAGGCAGGGGTCGAGGTTCGATTGGAGACGCCAGTGGACCGGATCGTCGCGGAGGCGGGGCGCATTCGTGGCGTCCAACTCGGCGCATCCGTGGCGAGACATCGGGGTTTTGCGAAGACCGGCGGTTACGGCGCGAAGGCCTTGCTCAACGAAGTCTTGGCCGCCTCCAACTCGTCCCTCCCGACGGCATCCGGCGGAGAGGCGGGATTTCTTGACTGCCCCCGCGTCGTGCTCGCGACCGGCGGAAGCAGCTACCCCAACAGCGGGACGACGGGCGACGGATGGCCTTGGACGATCGAACTGGGGCACACCCTGGTGCGGACCCACGCCGCCCTCGCGCCGATGTATCTCCGGCTGGAAGAACGCCACGCGGATCGCGCCGGCGTCGCGCTTCGGGGCATCACTCTTCGGGCGCGGCAGGGCGGCAAAGCCGTCGCCCAATGGACCGGAGACCTTCTCTTTACCCACCAAGGCGTATCCGGTCCCGCTGCCCTCGGCGTGTCGCGGATCGTCGCCGAACGCCACCCCGAGGGAGAGCTCACTTTGGAGATCGACGTCATTCCGCGCGAGAGCGCGGAGGTGCTATCGTCGCGCCTGCTCACCTCCGCCTCAGAAAGTCCGCGCCGTCTCGTCGCCTCCTTCGTCGATGGACTGGTGCCCGAACGGCTGGTCTCCGACGTCTTGCAGGAGGCTGGAATCGAAACCTCCACACTCTTCGCCCGGCTGGAGAAAAAGACTCGGAATCGACTCGTGAGCACCCTCAAGGGATGGTCCCTCGGCCCAGTACGGGCCGTCCCCATCGAGAAGGGCGAGGTGGTCGCGGGCGGCGTGGCGCTCGACGAAGTCGATCCGCAAACGATGCGGTCGCGCCTCGTGGAGGGACTCTATCTCTGCGGCGAGGTGCTCGATGTGGCCGGTCCCGTCGGGGGCTACAACCTTCAGGCCGCGTTTGCCACCGGCTTTGTCGCCGGAGAGACCGCCGCGAGAGACGCGGGCTTCTAAAGCTCGAAAAGTCGGGTCCCGCCTCGGCGAAGGGGTACCTTGAACAAAATGCCCGTATCCGAAAGCCAGGTTCTCGACGCCTTGCGCCAGGTCGTCGACCCCGACCTGCACCGCGACATCGTCGCCCTCGATTTCGTGAAGGAGCTCTCGATCGCGGGCGGCAGGGTGAGCTTCAAGGTCCAGCTTACGACCCCCGCCTGTCCGGTCAAAGAGCAGCTTCAGGAGCAGTGCATCGAGGTCGTCTCGGCCCTAGAGGGGGTCGACGGCGTCGACGTCGAGATGACCGCCCAGGTGCGATCGCGAGTGACGGAAAGCGCCGACCTTATTCCGGGCGTGAAGAACTGTCTCGCGATCGCGAGCGGCAAGGGGGGCGTCGGCAAGAGCACCGTCACCGTGAATCTCGCCATCGCGCTCGCGCAGACCGGAGCGAAGGTAGGCGTGCTCGACGCGGATGTTTACGGCCCTTCGATCCCCCTCATGATGGGAGCCCAGAACGAGAAGCCTTTTACCCGCGAAGGAAAGATCGTGCCGATCCTGCGGTACGGCATCCACATGATGTCGCTCGGCTTTCTCCTCGAGGAGGGTCAGTCGGTGCTGTGGCGCGGCCCCATGGTAGCGGGCACGGTGAAGCAGCTTCTACAGGACGTCGATTGGGGCGACCTCGACTACCTGCTCGTCGATCTTCCCCCCGGCACGGGAGATGCGCCGATGTCGCTTGCCCAACTCGCCCCGCTTACCGGCGTGGTGATCGCAACCACGCCGCACCACATCGCTGCGAACATCGCGGGCAAGTCGGTTGGACTCTTCCGCCGACTCAATGCGCCGATTATGGGTGTGGTCGAGAACATGGCGGGGTTCGTCTGCCCCACCTGCGGAACGGTCAGCCAGATCTTCTCCGGCACCACGGGCGAGCAGCTCGCGACCCAGCTCAAGGTCCCTTACTTGGGCTCCATTCCGCTCGATCCCTCCGTGAGCCACGCGAGCGACGAGGGCGTGCCCAGCCTCGTCGCCGCCGCCGACCGGCCTCAGGCCGAGGCGTTCCGCGAAATCGCGGGCCGTCTCGCCCAGCAGTCGAGCATCCTTAGCATGGCCCGCAAGGATCTCACCCGGCTTGGCGACCCGACGCAGCGCCCCCGCTTCGCGCCGGTTGCCGAGTAAGGTCGTACGCCGCCATGATGTCCCGTCCCATCTCGAGGACGGGACCACCTTTCGCGTTCCGAAACACCACGACCGTTACGTGACGTTTCGGGTCGCGGATGAAGACCGTCGAGAAGCCATAACTTCCGCCGGTGTGGTGGACGGCGCCGTCGCCATCGTCGTACCAACCAAAGCCGTACTTCGACCGGACGCCGCTATTGAACGGTACTCCGGTGCCCATCTGCGTCTGAATCGCCTTGGAGATGGGGGAGCCCGCGTCGAGGGAAGCGTCGTACTTCGCCCAGTCGGCCAGCGTGGTGATCACCGCGCCGCTGCCGTCGGCCGCCGGGGGACGACCGGCCCATTCGTTAGTGTACGTCTGAGTACCTTCGTGCCAGAGGTAAGCCCGCGCGCGCCTAGGAACGAGGTCGGCGTACCGCGAGTACCGCGTGTGAGTCATTCCCACCGGCTCGAAAATCCGCTTTCGGGCGAACTCCGCGAGCGACATTCCGGACACCTTCTCCACCGTCCAGCCGAGCAGGTAGTAGTTCCAGTTCGAGTAAAAAAAGCGGTCGCCGGGGTCAAAGTCGAGTGGCAGGGGCGACAGCTTCGCGAGGATTCGCCTTGGCGTCCAGGTTGGATCGAGGAAGCTGAATCCCTCCACGCTTACGATGTCGTGAATGCCGGACTGGTGGCTTAGGAGGTTCCGAAGGGTGATTTTCGACCAGCTTTCCGGCGTTCCTTCGACGTATTTCGAGATCGGATCGTCGATCGAAAGCTTGCCTTCGGCGGCGAGAAGAAGGATCGATTCGGCGCAGAACTGCTTGCTCATCGAAGCGATGAGGAATTCCGTTTCCGGAACCACAGGCTCATCGGCTTCGAGGTCCGCCGTGCCGTAGCCGCGGGCGACGACGAGCTTGCCGTCCTTGATGACGCCGACCGCCACGCCAGGGATGTGCTCCTTGGCCATCGTGGCCTTGACGACGTCGTCGATCGGGTCGGCGTACGCCGAGCTTGCGGCGAGCAAGCTCGCCAAGACGAGCGCGGGAGTAAGCTCCCGCGCTCTCAAAATTACCTTTAGAGTCCGCATAAGAAAGCGTAGTTTTCGTCGTTCATGCCGGGCAGCCCCTCATGACCGAAGTCGGGATAGATCGAGAGCCGTTTCGCGGCGGTGATCTTGTTGTAGGCCGCGAACACCGTCGAAGGCGGCGTCACCGTGTCCATAAGTCCGGTGGTGAGAAGCGTCTCCGCCCGGATACGAGGCGCGAGGTGCTGTACGTCGATATAGCCGAGACGGTTAAAGTAGAGGTCGTGCCGTTCGTGGCGGGGATCGCGACGGCGAAAGAATTGCCGAAGCTCGTCATAGGCCTGAATGTCCAAGTCCATCTCCCAAACTCGTAGATAATCGGAAAGGAACGGGTGCCAGGGCGCGATTCGCTTGAGGCGTGGCTCAAGCGCGGCGCAGGCGAGCGTAAGCCCCCCGCCTTGGCTGCCGCCCATCGCGCCTACACGCGTCGGATCGACCTCAGGCATCGCCATCACGACCCTTGCGAGTTGCGTCGTGTCCAAGAAAACGCCCCGATAGTACAACTGATCTTCGCCATCCTCAAGGCCACGGATGATGTGCCCGTTCAGGGTATTTCCCCTCACGCCGCCCGGATCTTCGCTCCGACCTCCTTGTCCGCGGCAGTCCATCGCGGCCACGACCATGCCGCTCGCGACAAGGCCGAGTTTGTCCGACCAGTCGCCCCCATTCATGCTGTATCCGTGGAACTGAAGCACCGCCGGAGTGCCCGATTTCCCCTTGGGACGCAGGAGTTTCGCGTAAATCCTCGCTCCACCCACGCCGGTGAACTCGAGGTCGAACGCCTCGGCCCAGTCGACGAGCGACGGCACGGGCGTCAACGTCGGTCGCGGATCCGTGGCGTCGAGTTCCGCGAGGGCGCGCGCCCAGTAGGCATCGAAGTCGTCGGGCTTAGGGTTTCGGCCGCGGTACTCCGGCAGAGCGTCGAGCGGCAGATCGACGAGAGGCATCGGCAGACCTTACCCCGGCCGAAAGCCGGGGTGAGGCCCCCTACGCGAATAGCCGGCGAAGCGGTTCAGGATCGGGAATGCCGTCCCGATGGCATTCCAAGCTTGCCCGACCGTCGTAGTCGAGTTCACGCAGCCGCGCGAAGAAGGCACGCAACGTGGAGTCCTCCGCGCGGGGCACGCTTCGGTCGAACGGCGCGAAGTGGACGTGGAGCGGCTTTAAAGGCATCTGATCGCGCCAAAAGTCGATCTCGGCGTCGCGGGTTTCGGTCTCCACCAGCGCGTGGTACGAGTCGGCGGTGAAGGGTGCATTCTCCGCGGCCAAAGCCTGAGCGAGGTCCGGCAACGAATTGCCGACGTTGGTCTCGCCCGGATTCAGGCTTTCCGGGGCGACGCGCAACCCGAGCGTTTGGGCGAAGCGATCCAACTCGGCGGCGAGTCCGACGAAACGACGCTCGACGTCGTCCATGCTTTCCGGCGCGCGACGAACGCCTCCGCTTCCCAACACCATGACTTGGACGCCGCGCTTGGCCGCCGCCTCGATGATCTTGATGCCCCTGGACAGACCGTCGTCATACATCCGCACGTCGGGCGGATAGAACAGGTTCGTGACCTCGCTCGGCTCGGACGAAGCCGCCGGGTACTCGACGTAATCGTAGCCCGCCGCAAGGGCGGCGGGTCCTTCGGCGGGAGTGCAGCAAAGACCAAGTCGCATCGTTTCTACTCACCACTCCCGATCTCGATTCGGGCGCCGCCTTGACGCGCGCTCTCATAGATGCCGAGGATCACCCGGAGGGGCTCCAGCGCCATCTCGCCGGTGATGAAAGGTTCACGATCGTCCACGATGGCGCGCGCAAAATCTTCGAGTTGCAAGCGGTGCTGCTCGCCCCAGCCGGCGGTCGGATCGTCTTCGGTCCACTCGGAAGCGCCGGCGAGGTGAACGTTTGGGGTGGGTTGTCCCATCACGCCGCCGCCGTACTTGCCGAGTTTCGCCTGCTCGGGATCGACCCGCCACACCTTCGTTCGGTCACCCTCGATGACCACCGTCCCGTGCTCGCCGTGAACCTCCAGCCGCTCCGCGAAGCCAGGATAGTAGCTCGTCGATCCCTGGATCACACCCATCGCGCCACTACGGTATTCGACAAGAACGTTGGCTTGATCTTCGACTTCGATCGCGTGAGAGGCGGTTCTCGCCCTTGCCTGGACGGCGGCCACGCCGCCCATGATCCACTGAATCATGTCAACCGTGTGGACGCCCTGATTCATCAGGCAACCCCCACCATCGAGCGCCCAAGTGCCGCGCCAATCGCCGGAATCGTAGTAGGCCTGGGTTCGATACCACTTCACGCTCGCGTCGCCTTCAAGAACCTTCCCGAGTTCGCCGCCCGAGACCGCTTCCCGAAGCCGCCGGATTTGCTTTGAAAATCGGTGCTGCGACACGACGCCCAGGCGCACACCCGCCGCGCGGCAGCCGTGCACGAGTGCCTTCGCTTTCTCCAAAGTGGTGTCGATCGGCTTCTCCACGAGGACGTGACGCCCGAGCCGCGCGCAAGCGAGACCGACTTCCGAGTGGAGACCACTCGGAACGCAGACGGTAACCGCGTCGACGCTCGCACAGAGGCTTTCGAGCGAGTCGTGGACGGGAACGTTGTACTTTTCTCCCAGTACCTTCGCCCTTTCGGGGACGGGATCGATCATGCCGGCAAGGCAAGCGCCGTCGATTTTGGACAGGGCTTCGGCGTGGGTCGGCGCGATGGCGCCGCATCCGACGAGGCCGAATCGGATCAAGCCACAACCTCCCCGGAAGGGAGATCCGCAAGAAGCGAGTAGAGGGCGTTCGCCGCCTGATTGAACAGCGCTTCCCCACTAAAGCCGCCCGAAGCGCCCGCCACCGCGAGATGGGGCTCCAGGGTGAGAGGCCCGGACCAATGATCGTCCCAGAGCGCTTTCAGAACGATCGCCAGTCCGGCGTCGCCCTCCCCCGCCGGGACCACCTTGCCGTCCTTCGCGTCCTTGATGTGCAGGGTGTCGAGGAACGGCACGATCCAAGGAAACCATTCTTCGACGGTCGTCCCGAGCAGGTGGGCATTGGCAAAGTCGAACGCGGCCATGAGATTGGGGCCGGCGAGCTCCCGAAAGAGCCGCTTGGCGTTCTTCGGGTACGCGCTCCAGAACTTCGCGTCGTTCTCGACCAGAAGCAGCACGTCGCCCCTTTCGGCCATCGCGATCTGGCGCTCCATCCATTCGATCACCGCGTCGCCATCCTCCGACTCGGGCGTAAAGATTCGGATTCGACGGACGCCAAGGCGCTGGGCGACCTCGATCGCTCGCGTGAGTTTGTCGGCCTCTTCCTTCTCGGCCATCGGCGAGAGGGCGACCTTGTTGACGGGCGATCCGACGCACTGCACCCGCAACCCCGCCTCGGCGACGGCCTTCCCCACCGTATCGACCTCGGCATCGGAGAGCGCTAGGACGTTCTTCCCGTCGACGCTCCGAAGGTCGAGCCCTCCGACGCGGTTCGACTTCAAGACTCGGAGCTGCGTGGCGAGGTCGGGTGCGATTTCATCGGCGAACGCGGTGATCTCGAAAGCCATAGACCCTTTCTACCCCTTTCGAAAAACTCGTGACCTTCGTCTTGAACCCGACCCGAACTCGCTCGTGTCGAAGGTGATCGTCCGTCGTGCGCGGCGAGCGGTCGTCGTGGCGGTCGCTTCCGAATGACAAGTTGACGACACCGGAGGTGCCGCTCAAAATACCGGTAGCCTCGTAGAGACGGGCAGACCCTTGAGCACACCGCCATCGTACCGAATCGTCGTTTTCCGCCCTATCCGCTGGCGCTTCGTGTGGCAACGGCCGCAACAGTTTCTGAGCCGCTTCGCCGAACGACACCCCGTTCTGTTCGTTGAAATCGCCGAGTTCGACGGTAAGGCGGGAGACCCGCCCCGGCTCGAGTTGACGTCGCCGATGGCGGGCGTGACGGTCCTCAACCTCCACCTCGATCCGGCGATCGAGGGCACGGGCACGGTGACCGAGATGATTCGAAAGGCGGTTCGCGACGGAATGCAGGAGGTCGGGATCGAGAATCCGCTGCTCTGGTTCTACAACCCCATGGACGCGGGCTGGGTTCTCGGCTGGTTGGAGAATCGAGGCGTCGTTTACGACTGCATGGACGAGCTCGCCCAATTTCGCGGTGCGCCTCCGGAGTTGATCGAGCGCGAGGCGGATCTGATGCGCGCCGCCGACGTGGTGTTCACCGGCGGCATCGAGCTGTACGAAAAGAAGTCGAAGGCACACCCCAACGTCCATTTCTTCGGGTGCGCCGTCGAGTACGACCACTTCGCTCAAGCGCAGGCAACGGGCCCGTTGCCCGAAGATCTCGCGGCGATCGACGGTCCTCGCGTCGGCTGGTTTGGCGTGGTGGACGAGCGGGTGGACTACGACCTTCTTCGCGAGGCCGCGGCCCAACGTCCCGACATCCACTTTGTGCTCGTCGGCCCCCCCGTAAAGGTCGACCCCGCCGACTTTCCGCAGGCGCCGAACCTCCATTGGCTCGGCGGACGGGATTACAAAGATCTGCCCCTCTACTGTCGAGGTTACGACGTCTGCATGATGTGCTTCGCGCTGAACGAGGCGACGGAGTTCATCAATCCGACGAAGGCGCTGGAGTACCTCGCGACAGGCAAGCCGGTCGTGAGCACTGCCGTCAAGGACGTGGTTCGGCAGTACCCCGACACTGTCGCGATCGCCCACTCGCCCGAAGAATTCGTGCGGGAAGTCGATGACGCGCTCGCCGGGAAGCAGTCCGGCATGGTCGCGAAAGGAATCGAAAAGGCGAAGGCCGCCTCATGGGAGAACACCGTCGGATCGATGCAGCAGATCATCGACGAAGCCTTGGCGAAGAAGTGACGTGGCGAGGGGCTCCTAACCCTGCCCACGGGGTTTACTGAACTATGCTTCGACGGGTCGCCTTGAGCGCCTTTCTCGCCGCCGTCACCGCTCTCACGGGCGCGCAAACAAAACTCCAATACGAGAAGTACACCCTTCCGAACGGGCTGACGGTCATCTTGCACGAAGACCATAGCCTGCCCGTGGCCGCCGTCGACGTTTGGTACAAGGTCGGGAGCAAGGACGAGCCCGCGCGCCGCTCCGGGTTCGCGCACCTTTTCGAGCACCTCATGTTCATGGGCACGAACCGCGTGCCCAACGGCAAGTTCGACTCGATCATGGAGGCCGCAGGCGGCCAGAACAACGCCTCCACCGCCGAGGATCGAACCGAGTTTCACGAGAGCGGCCCGAGCAACTTGCTCCCGACGCTCCTTTGGCTGGAAGCCGACCGTCTCGAGACGCTCGGGCGCGACATCGATCAGAAGAAGCTCGACCTCCAGCGGGATGTGGTCAAGAACGAACGTCGGCAGAACACCGAGAACACGCCGTACGGCTCGGCAGAAGAGGCGATCAACGGCCTCATGTTTCCCTCGAACCACCCTTACGGCCACAGCGTGATCGGCTCCATGGCCGACCTCGACGCCGCCAGCGTGGGCGACGTCAAGGACTTCTTTGCGACCTATTACGCACCGAACAACGCCATTATGGCGGTCGTCGGCGACTTCAAGCCCGCCGAGGTGAAGGCGCAAATCGCGAGACTGTTCGGCACCCTGCCGCGAAAGGACGATCCGCCGCGCCCGATTCCACCCGACTACGACTTCAAGGCCAAACGCGTCACGATGGTGGATCGGGTTCCGCAGGCCAAGGTCATCATGGTCTGGCACAGTCCCGCGCGGTTCGCGCCGGGCGACGCCGCGCTCGATGTCGTAGCGGGCGCCCTAAGCGACGGCGTTTCCAGCCGTCTCTACCACCGCCTCGTAGACGAGGACAAACTTGCGACGGACGTCAGCGCGTACCAGGACTCCCGCTCCTTGGCGTCGATGTTCACGATCGAAGTAACCGCCGCCGAGGGAGCGGATCTCGACAAGCTTGAGGCCGCCGTCGACGACGAGCTCCGCAAGTTTGAGAAGGGCGGTCCGACCGACGCCGAGGTGGAAAGGGTCCGGGCTCAAGCCGAGGTTCGGCTGGCGGGCGCGACCCAGTCGGTCGAATCGCTGGCCGGAGACTTGACGGAGTACGACTTCTACCTGGGCACGCCCGACGGCTTCTCACGCACGCTGGAGGATCTTCGCGCCGTCACGCCCGCCAAAGCACGCGAGCAGGCCCAAAAGACCCTCGACCCGAACGCCCGACTCGTTCTCCGCGTCGTGCCTCAGGGCGTCGCTCCCGCCGCCGCGACGAACCCGCGCGACGCTCAGCCCACGATCGGCCCCGCTTCGCCGTTCACGGCGCCATTGTCCCAAGAGTTCACCCTGAGCAATGGGCTCAAGGTCCACTACTACCGGCGGCCCGGCGTGCCGCTCGTCTCGATGGCGCTGCTCGCCCGCCACGGGGCGACGGAGGAGCCGATCGGAAAGGCGGGCGAGACCAGCCTCATGGCCGACGCGCTTTCGAACGGCGCGGGAACGCGTGATGCATCGACGTTCGAAAGCGATCTTGAGCGGCTCGGAGCGTCGTTCGACGCCAGCGCGACGGCTCGGACGACGGTCGCCGCCCTGACCGTGCTCGAACGAAACCTCGACAAGGCGCTTCCGCTCTACGCCGACGCTCTCATTCGACCGCGCTTCGACGTCGAAGAGCTCGATCGGGCCAAGCGAGTGCGACTCGCCGAGCTCGAGGAGGAGTCGACCACTCCGGCCCGGATCGCGGCCAAGGTGGCTCGCGAGGCGTACTTCGGTGCGCAGAGCCCGCTGGGCCGCCCCGTGAGCGGAACCGCAGCCAGCGTGCCGACGATCGACAAGGCCGATATCGAGACGGCTTACCATCGAAGCCTTGGGCCTGAGGCCTCGGAGCTCTTCGTTGCCGGCGCCATTCCGGTCGAGACTCTAAAGGCCACGCTGGAGAAGAACCTCGGCACGTGGAAGGGCACCGCCGCCGCGGCCCCGCTCACCCCGTACCCGGTGGTAGCGGCCAAACCCCTGCGCGTTCTCATCGTGGACCGCCCGGGCGCGGTCCAGACGAACGTGCGGTTCCTCTTCCCTGCCCCGCCCTTGGGCGATGCGAACCGGGCCGCCACAGAGTCGACAGCGATCGCCCTCGGCGGCTCCTTTACGAGCCGCCTGAACCAGAACCTACGGGAGGCGAAGGGCTACACCTACGGTGCGAGCGCGACTTACGCCGCACTGCCCGGCGTCGGCTACCTTCGGGTCGGCGCGGACATTCGAAGCGACGCGACGGGTCCGGCGCTAGTCGAATTTCTCAAGGAGTTCACCCGCCTCCGAAACGGCGATCTTTCCGTCGCCGAGGTCGGGAAGTCGGCTCAGCTTCGTCGCGCGGAGGCGATCCAGTCGCTCGGAACGCTTGGCGGCCTCTTGGGTCAAGCCGAGAGCTACGCGACGGAGGGCGAACCGCTCGCGCAACTCGATAAGGATCTCGCCGCCCTCTCGGCCCTCGACGCCGCGCGCGTGAACGGGAGCACCAAGTTCGCCCTTCAAAGCGGTCAAGGCGTCCTCGTCCTCGTCGGCGACCGCGCCGTCATCGAGAAGGCGCTCGCCCAGGCCGGTCTGCCGAAAGGAGAAGAGGTAAAAGGCTAGAGGGAAGCCTCTTCTTTCTCCTCCCTGATGTACGTCCCCAACTACGTGCCCGAACCGCTGGAGGTCCCGGCGAACGTGACGCTCGATCCCTATCCGGTTCGGCTCGCATTTATCCGCCGCGTGACCGTTCTCCACGCGGCGAGCCTCTGCCTGGTGGCGGGACTGGCGTTCTTACCGCTCCCCCCGTCGTCGCTCGCCTTTGCCCTCGGAACGCTCGCCGTGTTGCTTCTTCTACTCGATGCGATGCGAGTCGCCTCGCGTGGAAAGCCTCGAGAAGCCCGGATTTCGGTCGCGTTCTCCGGCCCCATGTTCGTCTGGGTCGCCTACTCGGCGCGGATGGCGGCGATCGAGGGCATTCCCGTTTGGGCGATCCTCGTCGGCCCGGCTTTCGCCCTGGCTTACACCCTGCTCTGCGGGCGCGACTACAGCTTCGTGGGCTGCGGCTTGCTCTCCCTCATCGGCTCTTCGGTGCTCATCGCGGGGCTCGCGGTGCAGACGAGTCTCGGACATCCCGCCGCCGCTTGGGCGCTAAGTCTCAACGCGGCTTACCTCGTGTACTTCGTGTATGACCTCGCCTCGCTGATGTCCCGACGACGACGGGGCGAAGAGATGGCGGCGGTGGTCGATCTCTACCGCGACGTCTTCAACATCTTCGGCTACATTCCGCGCGTGATCTCCCACTGGCGGCGACACCGAATTTGGCAGGACGTCGTGCCGCAAATAGGGGAGCGCCGATGATCCGCGTTGTCGCCTACATCAAGCCGCATCGCCTGGAGGGCGTCAAGTCGGCCGTAGCGGCGCTCGGCGTGACCGGCCTCACCGTCGCGGACGTTCGAGGGACCGGCGTGTCCGAAGAACACACGGATCTGCTCTCCGGGGCGGTCGTGGCGCTGCCCATTCGCTCGCGCCTGGAGGTCGTCGTGCCGGACGCGATGCAAGAGGAGGTCGTCGTCGCCATTCTCGGTGCGGCCCGTACCGGCGAGCCGAACGACGGAAAGATCTTCTTGGAGCGAGTCGCCGACGCATTGCGCGTTCGCACCGGCGAACGCGGTCCGATCGCGGTTTAGAGAGGCCTTCGACACGGACGATACAGTCTCCCCTGTTCCGTTTGGGGGACTTCGAACGGCCCACTACTCATATTGGACGCAAAATCGTGAACGATCCATTGCCGAAAACGAAGAGCTTCCGATAATGAAATAGGACGCCTTGGTCGAGCGTCTATAATCTGGACTCCCCGCAAGAATGTTCCCGATCCTCCCGATCCTGATTCTCCTGTTCCTAGGTCCGGCTAACGCCGAGCGCCTTGCGTTCGAGGGTCGACTTCCGGCGGCGATTCTTGCGGTCCATCTGGCGAAGTCGGCTCCGCTCCGCGCGGTCGCCGCACCGGTGGCAGAGTCACCGAAGATCGCCGTCGCGCGTGCCAGCAACACGGATGCGCCTTTCCGGACGCTCACTCCGATATCGCTGCCGAGGGTAGCGGCCGAGGGTGGGTTCTTTCCCGCTTGCCCCCCTCGCGCGGGTCCACAGGTCGGCTAACTCCTAGCCTCGACCTTTCGCACGACGCGCATCGTCGTGCCTGACCACCGAACGTCTTCGGCGTTTCCGCGACCCGCAATCATGCTCCAGTTCCTCCGAAAACTTCTCGACACCAGCAAGAAGGACGTCGATCTCCTTCAGCCGACCCTCAAGCAGATCAACGACCTCGAGCCTTCGCTCCAGGGCTTGAGCGACGCCGATCTAAAGACCAGAGCCGCCGACTTCCGCATGCGCGCAAAGGATGGCGAAGACCTTGAGACGTTGATGCCGGAGGTGTACGCGGTCGTCCGCGAAGCTTCCAAGCGCGTTCTCGGGATGCGCCAGTTCGACGTGCAGATCCTTGGCGGCATGGTGCTCCATCAGGGTCGGATCGCCGAGATGAAGACGGGCGAGGGCAAGACCCTCGTGGCCGTCGCTCCCATCGTGCTCAACGCTCTTGCGGGCCGCGGCTCCCACCTCGTGACGGTGAACGACTATCTCGCCCGCCGCGATGGCGTGTGGATGGGCGCGATCTACCACTTCATGGGCCTCTCGGTCGGCATCATTCAGGGCCAAAACCAGGAGAGCGACGAGCTCGGCGGCTCTTACATCTACGAACCGGGAGCGGACGTCCTGGGCGATCCTCGCTACCTCAACATGCGCCCTTGCGAGCGGCGTGAGGCGTACGGCTGCGATGTCACCTACGGAACCAACCACGAGTTCGGCTTCGACTACCTCCGCGACAACATGGCCTTCTCCGAGGAGGAGTTGGTGATGCGCGAGCTGAATTACGCGATGATCGACGAGGTGGACTCGATCCTCATCGACGAAGCCCGAACGCCGCACATCATTTCCGGTCCCAGCATGGAGGACGTGTCGGTCTATAACCAGATCGACACGGTCGTTCGTCAGCTTCAGCCGGAGGTGCACTGGACCTCCGATAAGAAGAACCACTCCGCCAGCATGACGGAGGAAGGAATGGACATGGTCGAGGAGGTTCTCGGCATCGAGAACATCGCCGCCGACCCCCGTCTTTTCCACCACGTCAACGCCTCGGTGAAGGCGTACGCGCTGTTCGATCGCGACATCGACTACGTCGTCCAGAAGGGCGAAGTCATCATCGTCGACGAGAACACCGGTCGCATGATGTTCGGCCGCCGCTTCTCCGACGGTCTCCACCAAGCCCTCGAAGCGAAGGAGCGCGTGCCGGTTCAGCGCGAGTCGCAAACCGTCGCGACCATTACCTTCCAGAACTTGTTCCGACTTTACAACAAGCTCGCGGGCATGACGGGCACCGCCAAGACGGAGGAGGACGAGTTCCGCAAGATCTACGGACTCGACGTGGTCTCGATCCCGACGCACCGGCCGACCGCGCGGACCGACCAGCCGGACGTGATCTTCAAGACGCTCGACGCGAAGTTCCGCGCGATCGGTTGGGAGCTCTTGCGGCTGTACTCGAAGCAGCAGCCCTGCCTTGTCGGCACGCGCTCGATCGACATGTCCGAAAAGGTGTCCGAGCGGCTTACCGCGGACATGCTCCAGCGCCTCGTCATCTCGCAACGCCTCAAAGAGCGCGTCGAGGGCAAAAAGGACACGAAGGGCGAGTCGGGCAAGGAGGCGAAGCGACTTTACGAGACCGAACTCGGCGAGATGAACATGCAATCCCTCTCCGCGCTCCTCGCGGACATGGGCCTCTCGAACCGGGTTACCGACGACGAGTGGACGGACTGGTGCCTCGCTCAGTGGAAGATGGAGGGCATCGACAAGGAGCATCTCCTCGAGGCGCTGGAGCACGGCATTCCGCACAACGTGCTTAACGCGAAGTACCACGAGCGCGAGGCGCTGATCATCGCCGAAGCGGGCCGCAAGGGTCAGGTCACGATCGCCACGAACATGGCGGGACGTGGCGTCGACATTCTGCTTGGCGGCCGCGTGGAAGACGATCTCGTGAAGATGTCACGCGATCTCAAGGAGGACGACGGCGTGGCGGACGAGCACGGCGACACCCTAGCGAGCCACCGTCGCGGCGGCAAGGAGCGCGCCACGCCGCCGCTTCCCCTGTCCGACCAAGAGCGTCGCGAAAAGGCGGAAGAGGTTCGCGCGCTTGGCGGCCTCTACATCCTCGGCACCGAGCGGCACGAGTCGCGCCGCATCGACAATCAACTTCGTGGCCGTGCCGGTCGACAGGGCGATCCCGGCGAGTCGAAGTTCTTCGTCGCGCTCGAGGATCACCTTTGGAAGATCTTCAACGCGAACATGATGGAGAATCCCGCGTTGAAGATGTGGCCGCCGATGGAGGAGGTCACCGCCGGTTTCCTTTCGCGCATGATCGCGAAGACCCAGGAGCGGATCGAGAATCACTTCTTCGAGGCCCGTAAGCACACGCTTGAATACGACGACGTGCTGAACGCCCAGCGTGAGCACATCTACGGTCTTCGCCGCGAGATTCTGCTCGGCCGCGAGGTCAGCGGAGAACTCACCGACTACGTCAAGGAAACGATCGGCCAAATGGTCGACGACGCTTGGATGCTCGAAGGCGAGGGCGGCGAGGAGAACCGCGTCTACGACCACGGCGTGCTTTACGAGGATCTCAACGAGCTGTTCCCGCTCGTCGACTACGCTTCGATCCGCGACCTGGAGAAGCACGAGCCCGACGGCGATCTCAAGGAGTACCTGACGGGCGTCGCGCTCGACGCCTACGGCATCAAGAAGAAAGAGACCGGCGAGGCGATGCCAGAGATGGAGAAGTACGCCATGCTCAAGGCGGTCAACGATCGCTGGATGGAGCATCTCCAGACGATCGACTATATCCGCGAGGGCATCGGTCTCCGCGGCTATGGACAGGTCGATCCGCTGGTCGCCTACAAGCGCGAGACGTACGACACCTTCCAGGGCACCCTGCGCGACATTCGCCTGGATGCCGCAAAGACGGTGTTCCGGCTCCGCGTTCAGCCGCAGACCTACCAGTCGATGCCGACGCTGGAGTACAACCTGGACGAGATCGACCAATCGGTGCCGGTCGAAGACATGGATGGACTCGACGGCCAGCCGACACAGTCGGCGACCGCGGTGGCGCTTGCGCCGCGCGACCTCGACGAGATCGACTGGAAGAAGGTTTCGCGGAACGAGCCCTGCCCTTGCGGCAGCGGTAAGAAATTCAAGGAGTGCCACTACAAGGAACTTCGAGAAGCGGGCGTTATTTAAACGCGCTCTCCCCGTCGCTCCGGTCTAAGCGCCGAAGCGGCGGGTTCTCTACCGACCGAGGGCTTCTACTTCGTCGCCAACCCGAATCTCTCCCGTCGTCCTTACGATGTAGTTCGCACCGAAGCAGGCTTTGCCGCCGATGAGCCGCTCACGCACGAGGGTTCGTAAAGGCTCCTCCCGATCGGGACGCGCGCGCGTCCGCTGATCGATCGTGGTCATCACGCATCGTGCGCAACGGCCGGCAAACGCGAGTTCCGCCGTACCGACTCCGACCCCCTGCCAAAGATCCTCCTCGTAAGGTGCCGAGTCGCGCACGATCACGTTCGCCCGGAATCGGTCGATCGGGACCGATGTCTGGAGTCGGGCATCGAGGTCGCGGTAAGAGGCCTCACCGAGGACGAGCACCGGCGCTCCGTCGGGAAACGCAACCTCCCCTTCCCAAGCCGCACGCCGAACGTCAAGCCGCATGGACACGAGACGACTTGGCGTCTCCAGCACGTCGGTCAGCCAACGGTCGACGAGATCCACGGGTCCCCGCCAACTCCAGACCTTGCCCTCGATCGTCCCGCCACCGGAAGCGAAAGGCACCTCGATGCGGCCGTACCCGTCCGACGATAGCACGAGCGAGTCGTGCGTCAACTCGGTCGAGACCCGGGCCATCCGCGAGACTTCCCGTTGCGAGTAGAAGCGGCCGTTCTCATCCACGACCATCCAGTGCCGATCCCACCTTAGTCCACGTGGATCGACCGGCGAACGTTCGAGCGCAGTCCCCCGCAAAGACTTGACCGGATAAACGAAGAGTCCAGAGATGGTCATGCGCTTTCGGCCGCAAACGGCACTTACGGGGAACGCCCATGGCAAGCGACGGACGTCGCGGGGTCAAACCCGAAGTCGTGCGAGCTGCCGATTGACCGACGCCCGTAGCTTCGTGAGATCCGGAACGTCGACACCGAACATGTGCAGCGTCTGGGGATCGAGAAGAGCCATGAGGTCGAGCGAGCCGCGGACGCGCCACAGTTCCGCGGCAAGGGCGCGCTTCTGTTGCACGTCGCCGCTATTCGCGTACTTCTGAGCTTGGGCGACCAAGCCCATCGCCTGCCTCTGCGCCAGCCGAAACCGCTCGGGAGCCTCCCTAGCGATCCGCTCGGCAAGCGGGCGACCCGCCTCGACGGTCTTCTTCCATGCCGTTTTCGCCGAGGCCACGACACCGTCCCAACTGGGCATCTGGGCGTTTGCGCGGATACCGGCGGCCAAGCAAACGAGAAGGGCGAGACGACGCATGGGTTTCATTGTAGGCGAAGCACGCAGGAGGCCTAGGTCCGAACTCCGGCTGGAAGCCGGAGGAACGCTCGGGGATGCCCCTTGGAAGGAGGCATCCCGTTTAGAGAAGTTCCGACGGATCGGCGAAGTGTCCGGCGACCGCGGTCGCGGCCGCCGTCGCGGGGGAGACGAGGTGGGTGCGCGATCCCGGGCCCTGCCGACCTTCGTAAGGCCGATTCGAGGTGCTTGCGCTTCGCTCGCCCGGACGAACAATGTCGCCGTTCATACCGAGGCACATCGAGCAACCCGCCATGTGCCACTCGAAACCGGCGGCTTTGAACACCTCGTCTAACGCCTCCGCCTCGGCCTGACGCCGGACCGCCTCGCTGCCGGGCACCACGAGCGCACGGACGCCCGTCGCTACCCGACGGCCGCGCACGACGCGCGCCGCGTCCCGAAGGTCTTCGATGCGCGAGTTCGTACAGGAGCCGATAAACACCGTGTTGACCCTCAGCTCTCGCATGACGGTGCCTGGCTTGAGGCCCATGTAGCGAAGCGCGCGCTCTTCTCCCGCGTCCCTAGGATCGGGGATCGGGCCATCGAGATCGACGGTCATGGCGGGCGTCGTGCCCCACGTGACTTGCGGCTTCAGCGTGGAGACGTCGATCGTCTCCCGACGGTCGAACGCCGATTCGTCATCGGTTTTCAGGGAGAACGAACGCTCCAAAAGGCGCGCGTAATCGGCCCCTTTTGGAGCGAAAGGACGGTCTCCTTCCGCAATGTACGCCATCGTCTTCGTGTCGGGGGCGATCATGCCCGCGCGGGCGCCCATCTCAATCGACATGTTGCACACCGTCATGCGTCCGCTCATCTCCATGGCGGAGATCGCGGGGCCGTAGTACTCCGCGACGTAACCGGTGCCGCCGCTCGCGCCTAGCTTGCGGATGATCGCGAGGACGAGATCCTTAGGCGCGACCCCGGCGGGAAGGTGGCCTTCGACGCGAATGCCGAGGCTCCGAGGCTTGCGCGAGGCACGAAGGGTCTGGGTCGCGAGAACGTGCTCCACCTCACTGGTGCCGATGCCGAAGGCGAGCGCCCCGAACGCTCCGTGCGTGCTCGTGTGACTGTCGCCGCAAACGATGGTGAGGCCCGGCAGGGTAATGCCGAGTTGCGGTCCGATTACATGAACGATGCCCTGACGAGCCTCTCCATAGGGAAACAGCGGAACGCCAAACTCCGCGCAATTGCGCGAAAGGGCCGCGAGCTGGCGCCCCGCAAGCGTACGCTCGTCGATCGGTCGGCCATCGGTGGGCACGTTGTGGTCGACCGTCGCGAAGGTGAGGTCGGGACGTCTGACCGGCCGACCCGCCTCGCGGAGGCCGTCGAACGCCTGCGGCGAGGTCACCTCGTGGACGAGGTGACGATCGATGTAAAGCAGGGTTCCGCCGCCGGGAAGGTCGGCGACGATATGGTCGTCCCAGACTTTGTCGAAGAGGGTCTTAGGGGTCATGGGGTCATTTCGATCGCCAGGCCATCAGGACCCAAAGACCTAATGACCGGACGACCTCCGTTACTCGGCCGGGGCGATGACGACGCGGCGGTTCGGCTCTTCGCCCTCGCTGTAGGTCGACACGCCTTCGATTTCCTGGAGGGCCTTGTGGACGATGCGTCTCTCGAACGCGGGAAGCGCGTCGAGCACGGCTTCTTCGCCCCGTTCTTTGACCTGCGCGGCGATCTGAGACGCCATCTGCGTGAGCACGTCCTCGCGCCGCTTGCGGTAATCGTTGCCGTCCAAGGTCGCACGAGCCTCGGTGCCGAGACGGCGGTGGGCGACGACGTTCACCAAGTACTGAAGGGCGTTAAGAACCTCGCCGTGCTTGCCGACGAGATAAGCCGCGTCCTTGCCGTCGAGCTTCAGGCTCACGTACCGGCCGCTGATCTCGCCCAAGGTCACGTTGACCTGCATTCCGGCGCTCTCCATCATCTCGCGAAGAAGAGCGGCAAGCTTTTCGCCATCCTCCTCCGTGGCGCTGGCCGAAGTCGGCTCCTCGGCGGGCGCGCTCTCGACGGCGGCCGGCGCGGCGGATTCGTCTCGGCCGCGGCCGCCACGTCCCCGACGGCCTCCGCGTGAGGGCTCCTCGGCGGATGGTGTAGGGGCGGCAGGAGCCTCGACCGGCTCGGATTCAGCGACGGCCTCCGGCTCGGGCTCAGGAGCGGTCTCCGCAGGCTTGCGGCCACGACCGCGTCCCGCAGGCTTCGCCGCGGGCTCGTCCACCGGACCCGCCTCGAGGGCAGGTGCGGGAGCCGCAACGGCGGCGGCGACCGGAGCGGCCTCGGCGCGGACACGTACGGAACTCTTACCGAACAGACCTTTGGTCTCTTCGAGTACCGTTATCGTAAGCGTATCCTCCGCCACGCCGAGCTTCTGGGCCGCAGCTTTGCGCGCCTCGTCCACCGACTTCGCCGAGAGTTCAACCGACTGCATAGTTCGTTAAACTGTACCCTTCCGCGCCTTCTCCGCACTCAGACGAGAGCTTTGGGGGCACAATGGCGTAGGCAGGGTGGAGACCCTTTCGCT
>CAXUKB010000010.1:0-11504 GCA_964251345.1 uncultured Fimbriimonas sp.
CATCGGGGTGGCCGTCGCGGAGAGGTTCACCACCTTCAGGATCGTTTCGTCCCCAAGGCGGCTCGCGGTGACTTAGAGGCTGGGAATCGCCTGCGGCTTCTGATCCGCCTCGATCACGAGTTTGCCATTGACGGAACCCCGGATGTGGCGAGCACGGTCCTCAAGCCGCCGATCGGGCCATTCGTCCAAGGGCAAGGAAACTGGCTCACCCTGCGCACAAGGTTCGTTTGCCTAAATCTTCGCCTGCTTGATCTCGTTCGTTTCTCCAAACCTCGGTCTTGCCGGATGCCGCTTGCGATAGGGAAAGACGCCCTTGGGATCCTGCGCGGGTCACGTCGTGGGTGGCGCGGCCTTCATCTCCGAGGCGTGGGCGGCGACCGCCACGCCGATGTCGCGGTTCGCCAGGCCCCAGTCCTCCATCGCCTGCAGGAGAGGGACCAAGCCCCGGCCACGCGGCGTCAGCGCGTACTCCACGCGCGGCGGGATCTCAGGGTAGACCGTCCGCGCGATCAGGCCGTCCTCCTCCAGCGCCCGAAGCTGCTCCGTCGGGACCTTGGGCGACGCGCCCGGCAAGAACCGCTCCAACTCGCTGAAACGACGCATCGCCGCCACTAGGCTTCAGAGGATCTGCGGCTTCCATCGCCCTCCGATCACGCCCACCGTCGCGCTGACCCCGCAGTACCGAATCGTTGACTCGCTTACCTCTAGGTGAGTGGCTTCCCTCTGGGTAACTTCTTGCAATTCCATGGCGCGTCCTCGTACAGTGGCTTTGAAGCCATGAACGCCTCTACTGTACACGACCTTCCCGAGCTGTTCACCCCCGAGAACGCCCTCGTCATGCTCGTCGACCACCAGACCGGCACCCTGGGCTGGGTCCAGAGCCTGCCCCAGGTCACCGTGGTCACCGGCTGCCGCGTCCTTGCGCGCATGGCCCTCACCTACGGGACGCCGCTCGTGCTGACGACGACAATGGAGGAGGCGGTCGGCCCCACCATTCCGGATCTCCAGGAACTCGCCCCCGACGCCTTCGCGAATCGCTACCGGCGCGGCGGCCAGCTCTCGTGCTGGGACGACGAGAGCCTGAAGGCGGGAGTCGCCGTCCTCGGACGCCAGAAGCTCGTGCTCGCCGGGCTCACCACCGACATCTGCCTCTTCTGGGCGGCCCGCGACGCCCTGGCTCAGGGCTACGACGTGCTGGTCGTCGCCGACGCCTGCGGCACGACCTCCGCGCTGGGCGACACGACGACCTTCGACCGGCTGCGCGACATGGGCGCGCAGGTCGCGGTGACCGATCAGGTCGTGACCGAGCTGGTGAACGACTTCGGCGACCCCGAAGGGCAGAAGGCGCAGGGCATCATGTTCGACGAGATCATCTCGAAGCTCGGCAACTAGCCGAGGTCCGATCTCGTCCGTCGCGGCCTAAAGCGCGCCCGTGAGATGACGCTTCAGCGTGTCGTCTACTGGCGTGCCCCGCGGGTGGACGATCAGCGCGCTCACCCGACCGTTAGCCGTCGCCTCCCAAGCGAGGCCCCGCCGCACGTCGTCCCAGATCCGTACGCGGCCCGTCGACGCCGCGTACGAGTTGCTTGCCTTCGCCCCTGGGTATACGCGGCGCAGGTCGCCCGCGCTCGATCCCGTGCGAAGGCCGTTCGGCAGGACGAAGCTCAGCGAGGTCGCCCGCACGAGCCGCACCGCGGTCCGCTCGTCCGGATCGCCGTTGTTCAGGCGGCGGACCAGGACGTCGAGCCGCCCGCCGCCCTTCCCGATCCAGGTAGACGAGTATACGCCCATGGCGCCGTCCTGATCCGTGGGCCTGCCTAGCGGCGAAAGCGCCCGTCGCGGCTCGACGTCCAGGCGTACCTGGCCCAGGCTCACCCCGGGCACGGCGGCGCAGTCCGTGGCGGCGACGATGCCGAAGAGAGGCCGCATAGATAGCCTTAAGCCACAAGCGCGTCAACGAACGGCACGGACGAAGGCCGAGAGTGGCCGGCTTGCGAGCTTGACGAGCAGCTCCGATACGTAAGACGTCCCGGCCTCCTAACGCCTCGCGGTGCCGTCGTTGAGAGTACTTCGGTCCGATCGAAAGTTTCTCACGGAGAGAAACGGCTGGAAGTCGGACGATCGTTGGGATCGCCAACGATGGAGCCTTCCTCTTGCTCGATTCGTCCAACTGCCCATGAACGGACGTCGACGAACCGTCCTCGCGGGCGGCCTGCTCGCTCTCGCCCCCACGCTTGCCCTCGCGCAGGACCCTCCTTCCGTGCCTCCGATGGACATGGCGAGCGTCACGCTCAACCGGACGCTGCTCAAGGGAATCATGGACAACAACCAAGCGGTGCGGGGCCGCGACGACCGCAAGCGTGGTGCCCCGGCCGGTGGGTACCTGACCTACCGGCGTAGCTCCGCGGTGACCGAGCGGGTGAAGCAGGGCTACCTCGCGCGTGTGGAGAAGGCGTACGGCCCGAAGGTCGCCCAAGGGCTTCGGCAGTTCCTCGCGACGAACGACTTCGTGGCCATCTGGGCCAAGGGCGCGGCCGCGGACGGAATGCGGCCGAGCGACTTGGGCGACAGCCTCGCGGAGTACTGGGCGACGAACTGGAGCGTCGCGACGGGCGGCGCCTCGACCTCGCCCGCGCAAACGAGGGCGATCCGTTACCAAATCGGGCCGAACGTCGCGCGCAGCCCGGAGGTGAGAGCGATGAGCGACGCGAAGAAGCAGGAGCTTGCCGAGACGCTGATGCTGAACCTCGTGGTGGAGACCATCGGTGCGCAAGCCGCCTTGAAGAAGGGGGACACCATCCTCATCCAAGAGGTGCGGACCCAAACCGCAGCCCGCTTCAAGCAGGAGTTCGGCGTCGATCTTAACGCCTTGAAGGTGAGCAACCGAGGGTTCGAACGCGCATGACGGCGGTCTTTTTCGCCCTCGTGGCGCAGACGGACTTCGGGGCGAGCGCGGGCATCGACCTCGGATCGAGCATGATGAGCGTGGCCACGATGAACTCGGCGATCGGCGTGGGCCTCCACAAGGGCGGCTCGAAGGCCACAAGGCCGGTGCCGGACACCCGGTTCCACGCCGACCCGGCGGTGACCGCGAGGGTCAGGCGGCAGTACCTCGACTTCCTCGCTCGCAAGGTGAGCCCGAGCTCCTCTCAGCGCGCCGCCGAGTTTTTCCGCAAGGTCGACTTCAAGCAGGCCTGGACGAAGCAGGATGCGTTCGACGGACTCCGCAACGACAACGTGGCGTACGCGGCGGCGGCCTACTTCGCCCTGAACTGGTGCATCGCCAACGGCAAGGACGGGTTCACGCCCGCCTCGGCGAAGGCACTGCTCCACCAATTCGGGCCGGTGATCTTCGGCACCGCGGCGTTTCGCCGACTCGGCAACGCCCAGCGGCAGGAGATGGCGGAGGTTTGGCAGATCAACTTCGTCGCCCAGGAAGCGGGCTACGCCGTCGCGAGGAAGGACCCCGCCCTGCTTCGGAAGATGCGGGAGGCGGCGGTTACGTGGTTCAAAAGCGAGGCTAAGATCGACCTGAACGCCGTCCGGCTGACCGACGAAGGATTCGTGAGAGCATGAATAAGACCGCTATGAGCATCGTCGTGGCCTCCCTGGCGCTCGGCGCTTCCGGCCAGAGCGACCTCGGGCAGGGCTACTTCCAACTCGGGCAGAGCATGATGTCCACGGGCATGATGAACCACGTGCTGCAGAACAACGTACGCGCGGCGCGAGGCGGCCACGGCCCTCGGAACCTGCGGGAGGACGTCCTGCCCGAAACGTCGTTCCGGCGGATCCCCGACGTAACGAAGCAGGTCGAGCGCGACTACGCGGATTGGCTCGCTAGGCGCGGCGGCCCGTCGGCGAAGCAGGAGCTGGCGACCTACTTCGCCACCCACGACTTCCGCGCGGACTGGGCCAAGAACGAGGCCTCCGACGGCCTGAGGCCGGACAACGTGGCCGACGCGCTCGCGGCCTACTGGGTGATGAACTGGATGATCGCCAACAAAGTGAACGGCACCACGCGCGCCCAGGTGCAGGGAGTGAAGCGTCAGATCGCGCCGGCCATCCTGCGCCAGAAGGCGTTCGCCTCGCTGAACAACGTCGGGCGGCAGCACCTCGCCGAGATCTGGCAGCTGAACTACGTGTTTCAGTCGATGGGAATGTACGGCGCGATACAGCGGGGCGACACGGCGACCGCGCAGAAGGCGAGCGACGCGGCGGAGGCCCGATTCATCAACGAGGCGCATGTCGACCTGCGAAAACTCCAAATCACGGATCGTGGCTTCGCACCTCGCTGATTCCCTTGGGACGGACGAGCACGCGTCCCTTCGCGGATGTCCTCTTGGCGTGTTGGCTCCTCTCCTTCTTTGGCGTGCCAGGTCGGGCACGCCAAAGAAGGAGAGGCACATCGCCCGGAGAGCCGCTTGAAACGGTTCGTCCCTGCCCCGCGTCTAACGCGGCGTGGGACGTTGGGCTATCCTCCCGGTGCTAGGCGCGACGCTGGCGGCTCTCGGCGCGCCCAGAGAGGATGGCCTTAGGTTCTTTCGGATGCACGACGCGCGGGGGCGTGCCTGCGCCACCTGCCACAGCCCCGATGGGATCGAGCTCGCCGCCTACGGTTTCGACCGGGCGACGATCGTACGGCGGGCCACGCCGCACCTGGGCGAGGCGCGAGCGAGGCGGATCGCCGACTATCTGCTCGAAGTGCGAGAGGCCATGCGGACCAAGGCACTGGATCCCATGCTTGACCGCCCGCTTCAGCCCGGGGGCCGCCTGCTGCCCGGCAGCAGCCCCGAGCAGCGCGACGCCGCTCTTGCCGCGGAGCTGAGGAGGACCCTACCAACGCTCTTCGGCCCGCCTCTACGAACCCTTGACGACGCTCGCAAGGCACTCGCGGAACTGCGCGCGCTGGACCTTGGCGCGCTTCCCGTCGGCATCGAGATGGACCGGATCAGCGAGGACGAGTTTCACGGCGCCGAGCACGCGCTCGTCGGCGACTGGTTCGCGGACGTTCCGCCCCCGAACGCTGAAGCGGCCCGGCCACTTGAGGAGCTGTATCTCGCGGAGCCGTCCGACGCAAACCTCGCCGGCGTCCTGACGACCCTCGACCGCGGTTTCCGTGCTCAGGGCTTCGGGGATCAGATCGCGACCGCGAAGCGGGAGGCGTTGCTCGTGCTCACGCATCGGCTTCGTACCGGGAGGAGCTACGTCCTCCCACCCGGCGGCGTGAATCCCGCGGGGCGCGTCGTCGAGAGCTGGGCTTCCTGGGCGGTGTTTAGCATCGACCCCGACGTTGACGCGCGCAAGAGCGCGTTCCTGCCGCTGGAACGCCAGGGCAAGCAGAACATTCTGCGCTGGGGCTGGCTTGCGCTCGTCCTCGACCCCTCCCTGCGCGGTCAAGACGCGGACATCGCGTGGATCGCCGCGCGCCTGCGCGAGGAGCGCTACCCCACGCACCTGGCCCTGTTCCTCACGGCCCACGCCTCTGCGCGCTACCTGGACCCGAAACAGCCCCCGAGAGGCATGGAGCCTCGGTTCGCGAACGATCCTATCTGGGTCATGGCGTCGAGCCTGAAGGACCCGGGGTGCCGCGCGTTCGTCGCGAACGTCTTGCGCATGGGTTCGAGGCTGGACCAGCCCGCGCGCGACCCGTCGTACGCCGAGCGGGCCATCGCCGCCCGTGGTCTGTGACCGGCCCAGGGCCAGATTTAAGAAGGGCAAGACGGCGGAAGATGGACGCTTGTCGGATGCCGGAGGCAGGCATCGAGGGTCATGCCACGTTGCGGCGCACCGTCTCGGTCCTTGACCTCACGGGTAGGGTTGTGGATGAGGACGCCCTTCTCGCTCATGGTCAAGGCTCGCCCCTTGCCCGGTCCCCAACCGCGCCGCGCTCACCGGAGCGACGCGTAGGGAACCGAAACGACCTTGCCCGAGGGATTGGACCCGCCGGAGACGTAAACGCGATCGCCGTGGATCGCGAGCGACTGGCCGGCGAGGCCGGGAGGCAGGTCGGCCACCTTGATGGGCTTGCCGACCTCTCCCGTCGCCCCGTTGAACGTGCTCCGGTACAGGGCGTCGCCCGTCAGCCACAGCAGGTCGGAGCCGTCCTCGACGACCTCCATCGGCGAGAGGCCGCTCAGGGCGGGCACCGGGACCGCCTTGTCGTTGCTCAGCCAATAGGACTGCCCCCCGAGGAGAACCAGCGCGCCGTTGCCCAGCACCTTGGTGTTCCAGACCTGGTGCGGGAAGTCGGGAAGAAGCCGGCGCGGCTCCCACTTCGTGCCGTCGAAGCGGTAGCAATCGGCTTTTGCGTTCGCCTCCTGGGGCCCCGCCCCCCACTGCTCGACCCAGAAGGCGTAGAGCGCGTCAGGAAGGGCGACGAGGCTGAGCACCCCCGCGAAGGACCCTTTCGGACACGCGCCGAACTCCTTTCGCCAAGTGGTTCCGGTGTCGCTCGACACGACGGCACCCTCGGGATCGCTGATCCCCATGTAGAGCCGTCCCCGCCAGCGGGCGACGTCGAAGACGTGGATCGCCTTCGGGAGGTTGCGGTACTTGGTCCAGGTCTCCCCCTTGTCGGAGGAGAGGTACCAGTTTCCCCAGTCCCAGCTCTCCTTTGCGTCGATGCCGGGGACGATGAGCTGGCTTCCGAACCGCTTGAGGGTCCGGATGCCCTGCTCGTCCACGCTGAAGGCCTTGCGCGGACTCGGCGCCCCGTCGCGCCACACGTAGATGTCGCCGCCATCGGAGACGGTCGGTGCAGGGGAGTCGAGAAACACGAGCCGGTCGGGCAGGGCGAGGATGCGCGTGCACTGGCCGAACCCCGGCTTGCCCACGAACTCCTCCCGCCACTTGGGGGGTAGGGCCTGTGCGAACAATGCGCAAAGGGCGACCAGCATCCTGGACATCTTAACACTCCGGCTTTCCAGGTGGAACGGTCGCCGCCAAGCCTTGCGCGAACGCTTAGTGATTTCTATTTTCGGCCTGTCACGAGAGCTCGTGACCTACGGATGCTTCTTCAAGGGCGTGAGAGAAGCTGGTCTCGTCTGCCGACTGAGATACTTTTGAGAGGCCAAGCGCTTCTAATACCAGTAGGCGAGTTCGTCCTGAATCTTCTTGCCGCCGACCTCGTGGTACCGCTTCACGTTCATGCCCGCGTCGTCGTACCACATCCGGGTGAACACGCCCGGCGTGGGGTTGTCGAGGGGGAACTCGCGGACCCGGTGGAGTTTGACGGTTCGCCCCGCGAGGGTCATCGTCTCGTCGCCCTCGTAGGTGAAGCGGATCTTGCCGGTGGCGATGGTGTTCTGGAAGAGGATCGTCACGTCCACGCTCTCGCCGATCCTCGGGTGGACCTTCCAGAACCAGAGCTTCGTCGGATCGCGGAACGTCCGGTCGGGCGCGTCGGTGCGGTTCGTCTTCTCGTTGATGCTCTGGACCTCACCCTTGGGCGAGTAGTCGGTGACGAAGCGGTTCATGCGACCGCCCCAGTCGCCCTCCTGCTCCATGCGGACGGGCGTTCCGTCCGTGCGGTAAGTGGCCTTCGAGTAATTCACAGACCCGTCGGGGCCAACGCTGTGCGAGATCAGGGCGAACGTGCGCCCCATCGCGAGGCGCTCGACGACGCGGAGGTTCACGCCCGCTGGTTTGGGAAGGACGGGAACGAGGGAGCGCGACTCGTGGGCCGAGGTGGAGAGGGCGAGAACGGTCAGGATAGGGGTCATCGTCTAGGGTGCCTTGTCGGGTGCGGGAACAGAAACTTCGATGCGAGCGACGGGCGTCGCCGCACGGTCGAAGGTGTCGAGGAAGCGCTCGGCCATCGCCTTGCGGTCGATCTTGACGAGGCCGGAGAAGGCCTCCTTGCCGTCCACCACCACGCGGACTGGCCGCGAGAGGTCGATCATCTTCGGACTGATCCACAAGGCGACCTTCGCCACACGGGAGGTCTCGACGGTGAATGCGTTGTCCGAGTAGCTCGCCCGCGCCATGCCGCAGTCGGCATCCTGCGTGTGCGGTCCGGGCGGCGATCCGCCCTGCCCGTCGCCATGGGTCTTCACGCTTGGTGTGGCGATGAGCGCCTGCCACGCGGCGCGCGGACGCGCGAGGTCGAGCGCCTCGACGCCGAGCCAGTCCACCCCGCCCGGCGCTCGTCCTTCCCAGACGCGCTCCGGGGCGAAGGACCCTCGGCGGGTCGCGGCCATGCGCGCGAAGAGCCGGGGCATCCACGCGTCGACGAACGGCTCCAGAGCATGGTCGCCGCCGGGAACGGTCTCGAGGTCCCAGGTCGGCGCGAGGCCCGCGACCGCGTCGTGGATCGCCCGCACGTCGGCGTTCGGGAAGGTGGTGTCCCCTTCCGCGCTCAGGGCGAGGATCGGACGGTTCCGGAAGTTCGCCATCGGAATGCTCGGGTCGGGCCAGCCGTTGAGGGGAACGAAGGCAGCGTAGGGCGTTGGGTCGAGACCGGCGGTGCGGTAGGCGAGGCTGCCCCCGTTGGAGTGTCCCACCAGGTAGGCGCGGTCGTCGTCCACGTTCAGGACCCGCTTCACGTCCACGAGGATCTGCCGAACCGCCTCGACGCCCTGCGGCGTGCTGCCGTCAGTCTTCCGCGAGCCGAGTGGCATAACCTCGATGAAGCCCGCCCTCACCGCCTCGTCGCGCGGTGGATCATCGAAAAGATCGTTCTCGTAGCTCCAGGGGCGAGCGTTAGGATTGTAGAACCAGCCCTGGTGGCTGTAGACGAGGGTCGGGGTGGGGCGGTCGGCGCGGTAGCCCTTCGGGACCCAGACCCAGTAGTCGACGTCGAGCGGCGCGGCTCCCGGCGTCGCGAGCCGGTGCGTCCCGAGCATCCAGGCTCCTGTCCGTCTCGGCTGGACGTAGGCGTGGAACCCCGCGAGGCGACGGGCCAGATCGGCGTCGGACACGGTGAGGTCGTCGGCCCAGTCCTTAACGAGGCGCGGGGCGAGGGTGAACGAGAGCCCGAACGCGCCCGGGTCCTGCTCGCGGCGCATCCGGTCCTGCTTTCTCCTCAGTTCCTCGACGATCGCCAGCCACCGCGGGTCGGTGCGCAGGGCGAGCGGCTCGTCGTCGTAGTTCTGGACGGACTGGTAGCGGACCCAGCCGATCTTCATGAGCCGCCGGTACGCGGCGATCGCGCCGTCGAGGTCGCCCGCCAAGGCGTGGAGGTGCGCCTGGTACACGTACTGCATGTGGCTGGGGAAGAGATGGAGGCGGATCGACTCGTCGATTGCGGCCTCCGCCTCCTTGTAGCGCTTTACCGAGTCGCTCGCCAAGTGGAGCGAGTCGTTGAACAGCGCCCACGACTTTGCTTGGACGTCTGACGCTTGGCGGAACGCGATGGCGGGAAGAAGAAAAGAAACCATGGTCTACTTCAGGGCTGAGCGCTTCCTAGGCGCGCGCCGGCTGCTCCTTGAGGGGCGGCACGCGCATCGCCTCGCGCTCGGCGTCGCAGATCCCCTCGGGGTCGACGCGGCCCTGCACCTGCGCGCCGAAGCGCTGGAGGTGGCCGCTGCTCTGGAGCATCCGGTCGTAGCTCAGGGCCATCGACGCGAGCGCGTGGTACAGAGGCTTAGCGTTCGGGTCCGCGTTCCCGACGAGGAGTGCCGCGCACATCGCCATTTCGTGCGCCCGCACGTGGAAGCCGTTGCCGAAGCCATGCTGCAGGACGAGGAACGCGCTCTCGAAGTCGTCCGCGGTGACGATCCGTCCCGCGTCCGCGAGCCGGAGCACGCGCTTGACATGCTCAAGGTCGTTCCGATCGCGCTCGTCGGCGCTCACCCCTGCCTTCGTGCGGTCCGCCTGGTCCGCCGCCGCAAGACGCTTCAGCTCGGGAGAGTCCTTCGCCCTCTCCGCCCGCGCCCTCGCGGCGACCGGGTCGGCAACGACCGCGCGCACGCAGCGGGGGGCGGGATCGGGGTAGGCCAACGAGCCGGGCAC
The DNA here is from genome assembly GCA_964251345.1 of uncultured Fimbriimonas sp. Classification (GTDB taxonomy): domain Bacteria; phylum Armatimonadota; class Fimbriimonadia; order Fimbriimonadales; family Fimbriimonadaceae; genus Fimbriimonas. The sequence goes on from CAXUKB010000010.1 coordinate 9,952, forward strand.
GCTTTCTACGGGGCTCGGGCGCGTGCCGAGGCGCTGGCCCTTGCCCATGCTCATCTGGAGCACGTCCCAGGCCTTCGGCAGCGCCGCTCCGGCCTGAGCGTCGCCGAGCGCGAACGCGGCGAGGCTGAGTTCGTACCAGACGCGGGCGTCCTCGTACCTCAGGATGAAGCGGGCGGGAAAGCCTGCGGGACTCATGAGGTTGGCGGCCCGCCGGAAGTCGGCGGCGCTCGTCACGGCGCCCGAGTTGACAAGGCGGACGATCTCGGCGCGGACGGGGGCGCGCCCGTTCCACGCGAGGCCGGCGGCCCGACTCTCCAGGGCCGCGAGGGAAGGCGTCGGCTCTGGGGTCTGTGCTCGCGAGGCGAGGCAGTCAAGGAGGAGGGCGAAGGCGAGTAGCTTCATGGCGGTCCAGCTTTCGACGCTCCATGGCCAGAAGCGTTACTGAAAACTAAAGGTACTGTACCAAATCAGGGTTCGATTCGTTCTGCGCCATAGTGGGAGCATGGGAGAGAGCCTTCGCGAGCAGGAGCGCGCCGTCGAGAGGATCCTGGCGGAGCTTCCCGCCGCCGTCGCTGGCGGGCGGCTGAGACGGGCGCGGGAAGCCCAACGGCTCTCGGTGCGCGACGCCGCCGAGGCGGCGGGGCTGAGCAAGACGTCCGTCGTGCGGGTTGAGAAGGGCGAGGAGGCGCGACCCATCACGATCCTCAAGATGTGCGCCGCGCTTGGTCTGCACGTCGAGCGGCTTGCGGTGCCCGAGGAGGCGGGGTCGGTCGCAATCCACCGGCGGGAGGACGACCGATGGTTCGACATGGTCGACTTCGGCGCGGGGACGCTGGGCGGCGAGGACCGCCCACTCTCGGAGGCGGAGCGGGCGGCGTTCGTCCGGGACGGGGCGAGGGCGCCGCTCCTCATGCTCCACAGCCGCCTCGCGCAGGGCAAGGTCCTGCCGAGCGTCTTGGAGCTCTACGAGACGAGCGAGCCGCGCTCGCATCCGGGAGAAGAGTTCGTGTACGTGCTCGCGGGCACGGCGAAGATCGGCGTCTCGGGCATCGACTACGTGCTGGAGGAGGGTGAGAGCATGGAGTTCTGGGGCACCGAGCCCCACTCCTACGGACCGGCGGGCGAGGTGCCCGCGCGGGTGCTCTCGGTGCGGATCAACCCGTGAAGTCGCGCCTTCGGACTGTTCGAAAAATGGAGACACCCCATGCTCTTCGGCCATTCCGAGAGAGTTTTAGGTTCTCAGATAGAGCACTACGGAATTCCGACGGATTCAAAGACGAGAGAATATTTGAGAGACCAACGCCATTGATGGCTAAGAGATCACCCCGCATCCGTCGGAATTAGGTTCAAATAATGGTGGGCGGTACAGGATTTGAACCTGTGACCCCTACAGTGTCATTGTAGTGCTCTACCACTGAGCTAACCGCCCGAGCAAAAGGGATTATCCCCCGGGGGCGGTGCTTTTGTCAAGCGAGGTTGGCATACCTCGAAAATTGAGTTATAGTGATCTTGATGGCATTTCGGGGAGATCTGGAGGCGCTTGTGCTCGGCGC
>CAXUKB010000010.1:11514-22098 GCA_964251345.1 uncultured Fimbriimonas sp.
ATCGCGCGCCGGATCAAGGCGACGAGCGAGGAAGCTTTGGCCGTGGGCGAAGGGCTGCCGTACCCGTCGCTCCATGCACTCGAGCGAGACGGCCTCGTTGTCGCCGAGTGGGTTCCGCAGGAGGGCAAGCCGAACCGGAAGGTCTACCGCTTGACCGACGAGGGACGTGGCGCGCTCGCGAAGAAGCGCAAGGAGTGGGCGCGCTTCGCGGCGGGCGTCTCGGCGGTGCTCCGGCCGGGGGTGAGCAGTGCTTAGCCCTCGGACCGAATTTCTCGCCGCACTTAAAACGAGGCTCCATACTTTCTTCGAGCCTGGCGAACTCGTCGTCCGCCTCGCCGAAGCCGACGCTCACCTGCGCGACGGAATCGAGATCCGCGTCGAACTTGGCCTCGATCTCGCCTCGGCAGAACGGGAAGCCGTCGCCACGTTCGGTGACGTCGAAAGAGTCTCGCGAGCGATCGTTCGAGAATCGCAGGCGCGCGGCGTTTCCGTTCGGCTCCAGATTCTCGGCAGGGTCTATGCGAGTCTCGTCGTTCTCTCGTTCGTGTCCTATCGGTTGCTGGAAGTCTCGGTCTGGACGGCGCTGTTGCCCTTCTTGGTCATCGCGGCCGGAGCGATCGGACTGGCCTTTACGTCGTTCCGTGCTCGTCATTCGGCTCCCATTCCGCTTGCCGTCGTCGGGGTCGCCGCGACGACGACGCTCTGGTTGGCGGTTGGCGCGACGACCCTCAACTTGTTTCATTACGGTGGACATGGTTCGGTGCCGCGCTGGGAGGCCGCTTCGCTCGTGCGGAAAGACCAGGCATGGTTGGCGGGAAGGCCCCCGGCTCCAAACGACGCTTGGAGCTACGCGCCGTACGCCGAAGATCGCCTGAGCGACGACATGCAAGCCATCCCGAAGGCTCAAGCGGATCCAGTTGGAAACCTCTTGTCCGAAAGCAGCCTGATTCTCCGGCCGAGTGCGGAGGTCGCTTGCTTTGCCGTGCTCATCGACCTCGCCTTTGCGGGACTTGGAAGTGCCGCCGCTCGCCGAAGAAAGAGCGTCCACCTTGCTTGATCTTTATCTTCGAGAGCTCCAGCGCGAGTTCACTCACACCCTACCCGCCGAAGACGTTCAGGTGCGCCTCGCGGAAGCCGAGGCGCACTTGCGGGAGGGCGTCGAGGCCCGAGTCGAGTTGGGGATGCCCCTTGCGGAGGCGGAGCGTGAGGCGGTCGAAACGTTTGGGCGGCCGGTGGCGCTCGGAAGGGCGGAGCGTCCTTCGGTTCTTCCCCGGTTGGCGCTGATGCTCGCGGGCTACGGCGCGGGCGTCGTGACCTTCTTCGCCGGCTGGTGGACGGTGCAACTGGGCATCGGTCCCATGATCGTCGGGCTCCTCCTCGTCTGGTCCACGCTTGCCGTCACGTTCGCCGTCCACGCCTTTCGCGCTCGCCGTCCCCGGCCCCTGGCGATCTTTGCCGTCGGCTGTGCGGCCTCGTTCGCCGCGACGCTCGTAATCGGGACGACGACCGTTTTTCGAACCGGAGCGGGGGTTCTTCCGAAGTGGAGGGTCGCCGCCGATCGCGCAGACCTGCTTCAAGATCTCGACGGTCGGCTAGCCGAGGGCGATGTTCTACGGCGCGACCACCAGCGGCTCGAAGAGCCTGCGGGCATTGAGTCGTTCCACGGTCTCCAAGGCTATCGTGTGCCGGTCCCAGCTTCCGCGTCGCACCGCGGTTCTCGGCTTTCGGAGCATGACGTTGACTCGGCGGCTTGGGCGAAGGACGACGTCCGGAACGCGTGGCGGGAGAACGCCACCGAGGTTCGCCGGCTACGCGACGACATTGCCGAACTCGACGCCGGCATGGCGCACCCAATTCAAAATCTAAAGGCGATCGCGCCGGAGATCGTGACCCTCAACGTGGCCGCCGCCCTGTGGATCGCCTTCGCGGACCTCGTGTTCGGCGGCTTCGGCATTCTCGTCTTCCGCATCCGACGTCGTCGGAGGGTGCCCCTTGCTTGATCTCTATCTGAGGGAGTTGGAGAACGCGCTTTCTCGAACCTTGACAGCCGACGACGTTCAAGTCCGGCTCGCGGAAGCCGAGGTGCACCTACGAGAGGGCGTCGACAGCCGAGTCGAGTTTGGGATGACGCGGGACGAGGCGGAGAAAGAAGCGATCGAGGCGTTTGGCGGCGCCCGTACGACGGCCCGGGCAATCGCCCGCGTCGTCTACGCCCACTCGATCGCGGTTCGCCTGCGATATCTCGCGGCGGCTTACGCGACGCTCGCCGCGTCTTACGGTGTGCTCGACCTTCTTCGGGACCGAGTTCCATTCCTTTCCGCCGTCCTGCTCACCGCCGTCGGCGTGTGTCTCTCCGGCGTCGCGATCACATCGTTTCGGGCGAGGCGGTCCGCCGCAATCCCGCTTTTATCGACCGGAGTCGCGGCTTCGATGTCGCTTTGGGTCTTCTTCGGCTTCATCTGGCTCAACCTTTGGAATTACGGCGGCATGGGTTACCAATCCCGCTTTCGGGCCGGAGAGTCGATCCGAACGATGCGGGCGAGCCTTGACCAGCCCCGCCGTGGCCCGGTCGACATCGGCTATATGGAGGATAACTTGCGCGCCATCCCCAAGGCGATCGCCGATCCGATCGGAAACTGGGTTTCGCAACTCGGACCCGCGGCGGGGCTGGGCATGAGCGTCGCCGGGCTCTTCACGCTGGTCGACATCGGCTTTGCCGCCTTCGGATCACACTCGAACGCGCGTCGGCGGAGAAGGCGCGGCTATGTTTAAGCTTGGGCACACGCCGAACGGAGCGGCCGAGACCCCGATCGGCCGCCACGAGTTGCTCGACGAACTGGAGCGGCATGCTCGGTGTTCGCTCTCCTCCGAGAAGACGGAGACGCTCGTCGCGGAAGCGGCGGAGCATTTAGACGCGTCGATCCGAGCGAGGCTCGAACTCGATACCCTCCCAGAGATTGCGGAACGCGAGGCAATCTTGGAGTTCGGCAACCCGAAAGAGATCGTAGCGCGGTTCGCGGCGGTGAACCGCGCCCGTTTTCAGCCTTTTTTTCTCGGGTGCGTGACGTTCGCGGCCCTGGGCGCCGCCTTTTCCGTGCTTGCCTCTCCCGTTCTTGGCGGCCATCTCGTTACGGTCGCGTGGTTTGTGTTCTCCGTGACGTTCGGCGCGTTCGTCAAGGTCTCCGAGGCCCGTCGGCCTTGGCTTCCCCTCTTCGTGGCGGTCGGCGTCTTTTGGGTAGGCTTCAGCGCCCTTTGCGCGGCATGGCTCCGCGACTTCTCGCTTGAGGGATGGGCGACGCCAATTCAGAGCGGTCCGGTCGATCTCTTCCATGCGTCCCTTTGGGGCGCGGCAGGGGCGGCCATCTTCTTCGGCTATATTGTGCTTGCCTACCGCATGGCACGTCCTCCCATTTCTAGGAGAGGGCATCGTGAATAACCTCGAGCGCTTTCTCGAACGGTTGGGGGAAGAGGCCGAAAAAAGCTTATCCGTCTCCGAAACCGCGACTCTCGTAGCCGATGCAAGGGCGCACCTTGAGGACGACATCCAAGCTCGCCTCGAACTTGGGGCAACGCTCGAAGGGGCGGAGCGGGAGGCGATTCGGGCGTTTGGGAGCGCCGAAGTCCTGGGGACGGAGATCAAACGACGCGAGCCGAAGGCGGAACTCGCGTTCTCCTTCGGGGCGGTCGGAATGGCGGTCTTCTTCGGAACGCTTCTCAACGTCTCGCTCGACGCGGTGTTCGGCTCACTCTCGTTCCTGGTCTTTTCGGGGCTTTCCGCCGCGATCCTCTGGGGAAGCTTCCTCGCGCGCCGACCTCAGATTCTCACCCTCGTCGCGTTGTTCGTGGCGACCCTGGGCGTCTCCTCGATCGTCGCCTCCTTCACGATCCGCACGACGGACGAGACCCGCGTCCCCTATCGAAAATCGCAGATACCCGGACAGTTGGCGCAGATGCGTGGATGGACGTTCGGCCATGAGCGGGATCTCGCCCACTTTACCGACGATTACGATCGCTTCTTACGGGGTGGGCCGACGTCGATTCCGAATATCGCCGCCCGCCCGGATGATCCGAAATTCAATCGGTGGGCAAAGGCGGCGCTCCTCGATCGGATCGAGCGCGTTTCCGAGGCGCTGACGCGAGATCGACGAACGGAGTCGGAACTCGAGGAAGCCGCCGCTCGCCCTTGGTGGCGTCAGTCGCCCTACGCTCCCGCCTCGGTGTTCCAGGAGATCTGGCCTTCGTTCCTTGGGCTCGGCGCCGTTCACCTCATCGTCTGGGGCTTCGGAGTGGCTTGGCGCGCCGATCGGAAACGCCGCCGCTTGCCACCCCGATCCGCCGTCTAGAGCTCGCGCCGGTACTCGAGGGCGGAGAGGAGGGTCGCTGAGTCGGCGTAGTCCAACTCTCCGCCTACCGGCATTCCGTGGGCGAGGCGGGTCACCTTGACCCCGATCGGTTTGAGGAGCTTGGCGAGGTAGAGGGCGGTCGCGTCGCCCTCGATCGTCGGGTTGGTGGCGAGGATAATCTCGTGGATCTCGCCGTCGGCGAGCCGGTTGAGCAACTCCTTGACCCGGAGTCCCTCCGGCCCGACGCCGTCCATGGGGGAGAGGAGGCCATGAAGCACGTGATAGCGCCCTTTGTACTCATGGATCCGCTCCATCGCCGCGACGTCTTTCGGCTCTGCGACGACGCACACCATCGACCGGTCGCGACGCGGGTCGCGGCACACCTCGCATCGCTCGTGCTCGCTGACGTCCTGACAGTCGGTGCAGAACGCGAGCTTGCGCTTGGCCGCGGTGATCGAGTTTGCGAGCCTTTCACAATCGTGAGCCGGCGTCCGAAGCAGATGGTAAGCCAGACGCTGGGCAGATTTTGGCCCGACGCCGGGCAGCTTTTCAAGCTCCGCGATGAGTTCGGCTAGGGGGCGTGCGAAGGTCATTTTAGGGTGGGGAAAGCCCCCTCTTTCTACGTCGTTTATCCTTGAGATCGACCTTTACGAGGCTATTTCGAACGCGAGCGCTTCCTGATCGAACGCTCGGCACTCTTCGCAAAGCCAAACATCGTAGGCGCCGTCGTTCGTTCGTTCGGTAGGCCGCGTGTTTGCATGCGTCGTCAAGGTCGGGGCAGAGGCTCGCCATGCAGAAGACGCAGTGATCGTGACCGCCCATCGGAATCGTCGTGATCGGCGACTCTCACCGCAAGGTCCAACCCGTCCCGAAATCTCGTGAGAGTCTCGGGCCGCCTCCGGGCGGCCGCGGGAGAGTGTCCATCAGAGCCCGGGAAGGTCAGGAACGTTCGGCAGGATGCCCTTGACGCGGCTCTCTCGTAGCTCCGTCGCGGCAGCGAATCCCGCGCGAATTGTTGCTACGATAAGGTCCTCGAGCCCTTCCACGTCCTCCGGATCGACGATGGACTTGTCGACGATCTTCAGTTGCTGAATCTCGCCCGTCCCATCGAACAGAGCCTGGACCGGGCCGTTCTGAATGGGAATCGCGGTTCGCTTCAGCTCCTCCTCCAGTTCCTGCGCCTGGGACATAGCCTGCTGCATCTGCTGCATCATGCCTTGGAAACCGCCGCCGCCGAAGTTTTTGGGAAGCTTCATCTTTTCTCCGTAATCGTCGTTCAACCATGAACGACAAGATCCTCAGGCGCCGGCACGATAGGGCGGCGACTACAAGGCTGCCCTTAGGATACTCCCGGCTCGGCTTCGCCGCCCGGAGCGCCGCCGTCGCCGAACATGTCTTTCACGAGCTGGTCGAGGCGCGTGCCCTCCAAGGGCAGTTCCACGGCGTCGTTCGACTCGACGATCTCCTTTCGCTTCGGGACGTAGCGGAGGTCGATTTCGGGCTCTCCGGACTGCTCGCGAAAGCAGTCGAGGACCAGCGGAATTCTCTTCGGCCCAGATTGAAGCCAGTCGAGGTCCATTTGCCGATCCATCTGAATCGTGACCGTGAGGCCTTCTCGCCCGATGACCCTGCTGTCCTTGAGCTTCATTCCGGCGAGCGGACTCTGGGCGGCCAAGGCGTCCTGCGTGGCGGCCCACGCCGTCGCCGCCTTGTCGAGCTCGGCGTCGCCCGTCAGCGCCGGAACCTCAAGGACCGGCGTGGGCGAAGCGATCTCGACGTCCGGCGATGGCAGAGCCGAGTCGGAAGCGGGGCGGACCGTAGGCGCTTCCGACCGAATGGCCGGCGCACCGGACGAGGGCTCGCGCCGAGGCGGAGCCGAGTCGCCGAAGGGCTGCGGAGCGGGCCCGGCAAGACGGATCAGTTCGCTTTCGAGCCAGACGCGGGGAAGGGAGATGTCGCGGATCGTGGCGTGCAGGCTCGCCACCGCACCGCGCAGGCGGACGATGGTGTCGCGTCCGATTCGCACCGCCGTCTCGTGGAGCGAGGCTTCACGCGACGCGTCCTCCGCCCCGCTCGCAAAGGAGCCGGGCGCGACGCCGAACGAAGCGCGCGTGAGATCGGCGAGGCGATGCATCATGGACTCCAGCAACGCGCTTGGGTCGCGCCCGAGGCGCGCGACTTCGCCGAGTTGAGCCATGATCGCGGGCACGTCGCCCTCGCGGATCGCCATCAGGATCGCGTCGACCGTCTCTTCGTTCACGAGCCCGAGTTGATCGTAGACCTGTGCCAGCGTCACCCGTCCGTCCGGCGTGGTGAGAATCGCCTGCTCGAGAAGGGTCAGCGCGTCGCGGTAGCCGCCGTCGGCCATCCGCGCGAGGGCGGAGAGCGCTTCCGGTTCGACTTGGACGCCCTCACCCGCCGCGACGTGGCGTAGGCGCCCCGTAAGATCGCTCATCGTCGCCCGGTGGAAGTCGTACTTCTGGCATCGAGACCGGATGGTGGTCGGCACCTTGTGGAATTCGGTGGTTGCCAGGATGAAGATGACGTGCTCGGGCGGTTCCTCGATGGTCTTCAGCAGGGCGTCGAACGCCTTGGCCGAGAGGTCGTGAACCTCGGCGATGATGAACACCTTCTATCGGGCGACGACGGGCTGGTACTCGACGGTGTCCACGACCGTCTCCCGGATGTCGTCGACGCCGCTCTCGCTCGCGGCGTCGATTTCGACCACGTCCACGCAGGTTCCCGCCGCGACGTCGCGGCAGATCTCGCACGTGCCGTCGGGATGGGCCGTCGGGCCGCTCTCGCAGTTGAGCGCCTTGGCGAGGAGGCGGGCGGTCGAAGTTTTGCCCGTTCCACGCGGACCGGTAAAGAGGTAGGCGTGGGCGATCCTTCCGCGTTCGATCGCGCTTTGAAGGGTTCGGACGACGTGATCCTGGCCGATCAGGTCGTCGAACGACTGGCTCCGGTACTTACGATAGAGCGACTGATAGGCCATCGGGATTTACGATTGACAATTGGCGATTGACCGACGGGTAGGTCCGTCAATTGTCAATCGACAATCGTAAATGGGAGTACCGGGAGGGACGCGTCGCACAGAGAATCGACTTATCCTTGCTGGCTTCCGCCCCTGGGGAGGTTCACCGCCACCCGCCGCGCGGTTCCCGGCAAAGAGAGGATACCAGGGAAATGGCGAAGGGGGAAGAGGCCAAATCCTCTTCCCTCTTCGCCATTTCCCGGTTTCTACTTGCCCGCGCCGCGAAGCGACGGGATGTCGATGATCGTGTCCGAGTCTTGGTCGTACTGATTTTTGACCTCGACGTAGTTCTTGGTCTTGACCACCGGCGTCCGGTCGGCCCACTCTCCGCGCCGCAAGAGCTGGTCTCGCGTCAGCTCCAGCGTCGTGTAGATCACGCGCTGGCCCGGTCGGACCTGCGTGTTGAGGAAGTTCTTGTCCGTCATGCCCGATCCGTCCCAGGAGAATTTGTCCTGGATGTGCGGCGGGGCGCTACGCGGGTCGTAGTAGAACTCCACCACGTACTTGGGCGAGGAGAACGGGTACATCGTGGGGTCGCGGCTCATGTCCAGCTTGCGCCGGAACCGCCGGTTCTTCACGAAGAGGCCATCCTGCATAAAGGTCTGGGTCTTGTCGGGATCGAGGTTGACCTTGTCGCTCGCGTCCCAGTCCATCTCCGCGCCCTTCGCGCCCGGGAAGTCCGCGTCGCGAAGCACGATGCGGATGCGCGAGCCGACGGGCTGAACGCCCCAGGTTCCTTCCACCTGAAGTTCGCGCTGGGCGGTGACGGTCACCTTGGCCGAGAAGTTCACGTCGAACGGAGGCTGGTTGTCGTACAGCGCCTTATCCACGCTCGCAAGCTTGGGATCGTGGTCGGCCATCCAGCCGCGCTGCACGAGCCGCACGAGCGTCGTGTCGATGTTGTTCTCGATCGTGTCGCGGTTTTGCCGCGAGCCGTACGCTTGATCCTTCTTGAACTCATCGGTGGCTTTGTCGTAAAGCGCGAGGTAGTTGTCGAGGGCCATCTCGGGCTTGCCGTCGCGCTGGTAGGCCATCGACAGCAGGTTCTTACGCGCGGGGATCATGTCGGCCCGCTCGCGGGCCTGAAGGAAAAGATCGACCGAGTGTGAGTAGTCGTCGTCGATCTTGTGGTACCACATCCACCCCGTTTCGAAGAACATCTCGTACGTGGTGGGATTGTTCTTGTATCCCTCCTTTCCGAGCGCCAAAGCGGCGGGAATGTATCGACGGTCGGAGCGTTGCTCCTCGTCCGTAAAGTTGTAACCGATGTGCCACATGCCGGTGGCGTAGACATCGATCTGGTGCGGGTCCAAGATCGTGACGAGCCGGATGAGCGGCAGGATCGCGTCGTAGTTGCCCGTGTCGAAGAACGAGTCGGCTTTCACCCAGAGGATGCCCGCGATAAGCTCGCGGAAGCCGCCGATCACGAAGAGGAGCTGATCCGGCGAGAGACCCGACGAGGCCGCCTCGCTGCTCTTGCCAGGGTCGAAGTCGACCGCCCAGTGGGAGCCCACGCCCCACACGAGGGGGTGAGGGGCGCCCGGCTTAAGGATCTTATAGTTGACGCCGTTGACGGTCTTGGACTCGAAGTCGGTGGGGAGGGGCTGGGGGCCGACGCCCCGCTGGAGCAGGGCCTGGACCACGAACGCCCCCGCACCGAGGAAGGCCAGCTTTCGGTGGAATGGAGTCATGCCTACACTTCCCTACGGTCGAAGACCACGATTCCTGCGATCAAGAGTCCCGCGATGTACGCGAGGCCGTAGCCGATCGTCTGAATGTAGTACAGCTGCTCGTTCTGGATCTGGGATCCCGCGTTGATAAGCGGGTTCTGGATGTTGTAGTTCGAGAAGTTCGGCAGGATCGAGTTCACGATCGTCGCGAAGAACTTCGCCACCGGCGGCGTGGCCGGGTTCTCCTGCATCGTGGTCACGAACCGATTGAACACCGTTCCCAGCAGATAGCTGCCGCCCGAGAGGAAGAAGTTGACGAGTGGCGACACGAACGTCGAGAAGAAGATCGCGAGCGCTGCGAGCAGGCTCATCTGCACGAAGTACATCAGCGGCCCTTTGAGGAGGTCCGCAATGCTCGCGCCGTTGAAGCCCTGCTGCACGATGAACACGCCTACGAGGACGACGCTCATGAGCAGCATCATCAGCCCGAGAGCCGACACCGCACCCAGATACTTACCGACGAGAAACTGCCAGCGCTGAACCGGCTTCGAGAGGATCGTGTAGATCGTCCTTCGCTCCACCTCGTTCGGGATCATGTAGACCGTCAACACGATCGCGATGACCGCCGCCGTCAGCTGGATGATGCCCAGCATGACGGACTTGAGGACGGTCGTCTCGGAGCGGGTCGAGAGAACCCCGAGGCCCGGCGCGACGAACATGAAGACCACGCCGATCAAGAGGATGATCAGCAGAACTTTGCGGCGGATCGCCTCGCCCACCGTGGTGGACGCGATCGAGAGGATGGGTCTCATCGTTGGGTTTTCTCCTCGGCACTGCCCGTGGCCTGCATTCCCGACGAGCGGGGCTTAATCGTCTCGACGAACAGGTCTTCGAGCCGCTTGCGACGGGGAACCACGCTGAGAACGCGGCCCTTGGCGTTGCGAACCGCATCGCTCACGCCGTTCGTGTCCGCCTCTTCGGGGATGTCGAGCAGGATGCCGTTCGGCAGGTGCCGGACGTTTGCGTCGAAGATGTTCATGCTCGAGAGCAGGGTCTCCGGCACGCCGTCTACCGAGATCTCCACGCGGCCGCCGCGGAGTAGGTCCGTTAGCTTGCCTTGGGGCTCGATGACGCCCTTGTTGATGATCGCCACGCGGTCGCAGATGAGTTCGACCTCGCTCAGCTCATGCGAGCTGATGAATACGGTTCGTCCTTCGTCACGGAACGAGAGGATGAGGTCGCGGATCTCGCGATGGGCGATCGGGTCGAGACCGCCCGTCGGCTCGTCGAGGAACAGCAGCTTCGGATCGTTGATCAGGCTTTGGGCCAGACCGATCCGCTGCTGCATGCCCTTCGAGTACTGCGAGATCGTCTTCGTCGTGTCGCGATGAAGGTTTACGCGCTCCAGAAGCGACTGGAAACGCGCGGCGTCGTTAATGCCGAACAGCGAGCCGTAGAACTTGAGGATCTCCGGCCCGGTCATGTGCTCGTAATAGTACGGCCGCTCGGGAAGGTACGAAATCAGACGGTGAACCGC
>CAXUKB010000010.1:22108-27807 GCA_964251345.1 uncultured Fimbriimonas sp.
CGAGGAGCATCTTGATCGTCGTCGTCTTCCCGGCGCCGTTCGGCCCCAGGAAGCCGAAGATCTCGCCCTCTTCGACATGGAGGTCGAGATCTTCGACGACGTTGATCTTGCCCGCGGTACGCGATTTGTAGCTTTTGGTTAGCTTCTTCGTTTCAATGGCGGCGGCCAACGGTCGCGCACCTCCTATAAGTCCACGATGGGTGGGGAATTGTACCCACGGGGACCCTAACCTTAAAGCGTCCCTCGTGGTTCCCGGATATCGGAGCGATCGGCAGCTCTCGATGCCCTTGCGTCGAATGGCGCAACCCCCGCAAAATTCACGTGACGTTAAGAGAGATAATGGGCATAATAGGGACGGCCCAAGGGGTGAGGCCTTCCACCTTGAGAGGAGCCCCCTTTGCCAGCCTGCGATCGCGGGGTTGTCCTTAGGCTCTCCTTAGACGGCTCCGCCTTTTTTGCGATGGATTCGCTTCGGCCTACGGACGGGCGAACGATCCAAAGCGCAAGGCCACGTTTCGTGCCGCCTCTTTTGCCGACGTCTTGGCCCTCCTTTGCTAAACGGGCCACGAAGCTTCAGAAACTCCCCGGATCGACCCGGCTACACTAGGCTCATGCCGGAGCCCGACGCGTGGGAATCGGACCGTCTGCGGCAGGTGTTCGACCAGCTCACCGACGCGGTGGTCGTGGTCGATCGCGAGTTCCGCTTCGTCCACGCGAACGCCGCTGCGCTCGCGATGGTGGGGAAACGCCTGGACGAAATCGTCGGCACGAACCATTGGGACCTGCTCCCGGGGCTTAAAAACACCGTCGTTTGGGACGAGTATCACCGCGCGCTGGAGACCGGCCGGCCGACGCAGTTCGAGTACCGCTCCGTGCGCGACGGCCGTTGGCTTCAGGCCCGCGCGTTCCCCTCGGCGGACGGCCTCACCTTCCACCTTACCGACGTCACCGCACGTCTCGCGAGCGAGGCGGAGCGGGATCGTCGCGACGCGCTCGTTCGCGCGATGTTGGACGCGATGCCCCAGATCGCCTGGGCGGCCGAGCCGGACGGCCAAGCCACCTTCTTCAACGCTCGCTGGTACGACTACACGGGCCTGAAGCCGGAAGATCCCTACCGCCTTGTGGAGATCGTCCATCCCGACGACGTGGCGCGGAGCCTCGCGCTTCGTGAGGCGGCCTACGCGGCGGGGACCACGTACGAGACCGAACTGCGGATCCGCCGCGCCGACGGCGACTATCGCTGGCATCTCACCCGCGCCGAGCCTATGCGCGACGGCGAAGGGAGAGTGATCGGTTACGTGGGCACCAGTACCGACGTCCACGAAGGCCGCCTCGTCGTAGAAGAGCTCCGGCGCACCCAGCGAAGCCTGTCCCTCACCACCGATGCGGTGCCCGTGCTCATCGCCTTCATGGAGCCCGACCTGCGTTATGGGTTCGTCAACCGCACCTTCGAGGCGTGGCACGCCTGCCCCCGCGAGCGCATCGTCGGGCAGCACGCCCGCGACTTCCTGGGGGCGGCTCTTTACGAATCGATCCTGCCCACCATGAGGGCGGTTCTCGCGGGCGAGCGCCGGGTGATCGAGCGTTGGGTCGAATACCCCGACGGCCACCGCCGGTACGTCCACGCCGAGTACTTGCCGCGCCACGGCGAATCCGGCGAGGTCGACGGCCTCTACGTCCTCAGCACCGACCTGACCGAGCGGGCGTTGCAAGCCGAAGCACTCGAACGGCGCGTCGCCGAGCGGACGACGGACCTTAGGGCCGCGGTCGAGGCGCTTCAGGGGTTCACCTATCACGTCGCTCACGATCTCCGAACGCCCTTGCGGGCCATCGTCTCGACGAGCCACATCGTTCGCGACGACTTTGGCGCGTCTTTGCCCGAGGAAGCGCACGGACTGCTCGCGCGGCAAGCGGACGCGGCGGGCAAACTCGGCCGCCTTATCGACGATCTGCTTCGTATGTCCCGCCTTTCGCACGCGCCGGTCGAGCGCGAAGCGGTCGACGTCACGCGCATCGCGGAGGAGGCCGCCGCCGGGGCTCTCGGCGCTCATCCTGAACGTCTCGTTCGAATCGAGGTGGAGGAGGGGCTTCGGGCGGACGCCGACCCGCGTCTTCTCGGTCTCGCCCTCGGCAACCTCGTCGAGAACGCCGTGAAGTACAGCCCCGCCGGCGGGACGGTGCGCGTCGGTCGCCGCTCACCGGGCACGTTCTCGATTGCGGACGAGGGCATCGGCATCGATCCGCTTTACTTTGGGCGGATCTTTGAGCCCTTCCAGCGGCTTCACCGTGACGACGAGTTCGCCGGCAACGGCATCGGCCTCAGCAACGTGCGGCAGATCGTGCAGCGTCACGGGAGAAGGATCTGGGGGGAGCGCGAGCTTGGTGGCGGCTCGACGTTCCACTTTACCCTCGGCGAGCCCTTTCCCTCCGCCGGGGAAGGGATCTAACGAACGGCGATCCGTAGGGGCGGTTCGAGTCGTTCAAAGAGTTCTTCGACCGTCGTCGCCCGCTTGATGTCGTCGAACGCGGAGAAATCACCGAAGCGGTGGGCGAGGTTGAGCCAGCCTTTGATTCGCGCGAGCGTCCGACCGTTCTCGCCGGAAAGCGCGACGAGCCGCCGCAGAAGCGCGGGCCAGTCGCCCGGCGTCGGGGGATCGCCGAGCCCGAGTTCCTTCGCGGCACGTCCGGGCAAGGTGGGGTCGGCCATCGCGCCCCGGCCGAGCATGAAGTGGGTACAGCCCGTCTCGTCCCGGCATTGCTTAAGGTCGTCGAGCGTCCAAACGTCGCCGTTCGCGACGACCGGCAGGTCGAGCGCCGCCCTTACCCGTCCGATGGCGGGCCAGAACACGGGCGGCGCGTAGCCTTGAACCCGCGTCCGCGCATGAATGGTTAGCCACGACGCGCCGCCTTCGGCCGCCATCGCCGCCGTCTCGTCGATGGTGTCCGTTCGATCCCATCCGAGCCGCAGCTTGGCCGACACGGGAACCTCCGGAGTTACGGCGTCCCGTACCGCTCGCACGACGTCCCGAACGCGGCAAGGCGTCCTTAGGAGGGAAGCCCCGCCGTCGTGACGGTTCACCGTGGGAGCGGGGCAACCGAAGTTGAGGTCGATCGCCGTCGCGCCCGCGAGGGCCGCCGCCCGAGCGGAAAGGGCCATTCGATCCGGATCGCCGCCGAGGATCTGAACCTGTACCGGCATCCCTGAGAGGGTGCGCGCGCCCCTCGCCAGTTCGGGCACCTCGCGGCGGAACGCCCGTGCCGAAAGCGGCTCTCCGCTCACCCGCACGAACTCGGTTACTGCGTAGGTAAACGCCCTGAGTTCGCCCATCAACTCGCGCATGGGGGCATCGGTGATGCCGTCCATGGGGGCGAGGACCAAGGCAGGGCGGTCGGGGTGAATCATCGGGACTTCTTCCTATTGTGACGGAGCCCATAATCGTTCGTGCTCGCCATCCCGTATCCCGAAAGTCCGAGGGGCGATGTCGTCGATACCCTTCACGGCGTCGCGGTGCCCGACCCGTACCGCTGGCTTGAGGACGCGGACTCTGCGGAAACGCGGTCCTGGGTCGCGGCGCAGAACGCGATGACGCACGCGTATCTCAATGCGATTCCGGAGAGCGCGGGCATCGTCGAGCGGCTGCGCCGACTTTGGGACTACGGCCGAGTTTCGGGCGTCCGCCGCGCGGGGGAGCGGTACCTGTACTTCTACAACAATGGCTTGCAGAACCAGGCCGTGCTCTACGTGACCGACGACCTGGCGAGCGAAGGGCGGGTGCTGCTCGATCCAAACGCCCTCTCGACCGACGGTACCGTCGCCCTCGGCGGGACCTCCGTCACTCGCGACGGACGCCTCCTCGCCTACTCCGTGTCGCGCGGCGGATCGGACTGGCAGGAGTGGGCGGTGCGCGACGTCGCGACGGGCGAGGATCTGCCGGACACCGTGCGCTGGTCGAAGTTCTCCGGCGCGAGCTGGGCCGCCGACGGGAGCGGCTTCTACTACGCCGCCTACGACCCGCCCGCCGAGGGGCAGGCGCTCCAAGAGAAGAACCTGGATCAGCGGCTCCTCTTTCACCGCCTGGGCACGGCTCAGGCGGAGGACGAGATCGTTTACGCCCGACCCGACCATCCCGAGTGGGGTTTTTGGGGCAGCGCGACGGAGGACGGACGGTACCTCGTCGTTACCGTCCGAACGGGCACGAACCGGGAGAAGCGGATCTTCGTCAAGGATCTGCCCGACGGCGAGGTTCGAGACCTGCTTCCCGAGAACGACGCTGGCTACGACTTCGTCGGCAACGACGGCTCTCGACTCTTCTTTCTCACCGACAAGGACGCGCCCACCGGGCGGGTGATCGCGGTCGACGCCCACGATCCGCGCCCCGAGACCTGGGAGACGATCGTGTCCGCAGGCGCGGCGGCGATCGAAGACGTTTCCTTGGCCGGCGAGTCCATGTTTGTGACGCGTCTGGTGGACGCTACGAGCGAGGTGGAGCAGCTCGACCTTTACGGTCGGTTCGTCCGCACGATCCGACTTCCGGGGCTCGGCACCGCGGGAATCGGCGGGGCGAAGCGAAAGGCAAGCGAGCTGTTCTTCGCCTTCTCGTCCACCACCTCGCCGGCGACCATCTACCGACTCGACCTCGCCACGGGCGAGGCGACCCCGTTCCGGCCGCCGACGGTCGCCTTCGACGCGGAGGCCTACGAGACCCAGCGTCTGTTCTACACCAGCAAGGACGGAACCCGCGTCCCGCTGTTCGTCACCGCGCGGACGGGCCTCGCGCTCGATGGGAACAATCCAACTCTGCTGTACGCGTACGGCGGCTTCAACGTCTCGATCACGCCCTCCTTCTCGCCACGGGTCGCCGCGTGGCTGGAGATGGGCGGCGTCTACGCGGTGGCTTGCATTCGCGGCGGCGGCGAATACGGCAAGGCGTGGCACGACGGCGGCCGTCTCGCGAACAAGCAGAATTGCTACGACGACTTTATCGCCGCCGCCGAGTACCTCATCGCCGAGGGTTACACGTCGAAGGCGAAGCTTGCCTGCCAGGGCGGCTCGAATGGCGGCCTGCTCGTCGGCGCGGTAGTGAATCAACGGCCCGACCTCTGGGGCGCGGCCCTGCCGAAGGTCGGCGTCATGGACCTCGTCCGCTTTCCGCTTTTCACGATCGGCTGGGCCTGGACGAGCGACTTCGGCTCGCCCGACGATCCGGACGACCTTGCGAACATCCTGCGCCTCTCGCCCCTGCACAATGTCGTGCCCGGTACGGTCTATCCGCCCGTCCTCGCGACGACGGGCGACCACGACGACCGCGTCGTGCCCGCCCATTCGTACAAATACGTCGCCGCCCTTCAGGCGGCGCAGGGCGGACCGGCGCCGATTCTCATTCGCGTCGAGACCGCCGCAGGCCACGGCGCGGGCAAACCCACCGCCAAGCTCATCGACGAAGCCGCCGACGAGTGGGCGTTTTTGGTGAAGAGCTTAGGAATGAGCGCCTAGCGAGGCCTCGATGCGATGCGATTCTTCAAAAAGGCGACGAAGGAGTGATTCGACAGTTCGTTACGGAGCAAAGCCGTGCTTGATCTATCCCGCTATCCTGGAGGAGATCTCATCGTCGAGGGACTGGCCGATCTTGATCGCGGCTCGGTGACCGAGGCGGCCGTCCTCGTCACCCTGGCCGCCCCTCGCCTACGACGCCTTGGAC
>CAXUKB010000011.1:0-25843 GCA_964251345.1 uncultured Fimbriimonas sp.
GTCGAAAGTCACGTTTCCGTCGGTGTCGAGCCCCAGGCCGACGGAGGCGAGATTTTTGTAGGTGCCCGTCGCGCCGGCCACGTCGCTGAAGAGCATGCTTCGGACGGAGGTCTTCGCCTGATCCGCCACCGAGTCCCCGAAGAGGATGCCGGTGTCGTAGGTCGAGGTGTCGAACGTGCTGTAGGACGCGATGGTGGAAAAGAGGCCGTTCGCCGCGGTGACGAGACTCTGGACGCCCGTGGTGATCGCGCTCGTGTCACTCGTGAGATCGACGCTCGTCTCGCCCGCCTTTTTGAAGGTGAGCGTCGCGCCCGCGATCACGCCCGTCACCGCGTTCGTGGACGACGTGAGGGCGACGCCGTCGAGCGTGTAGCTCGCGTTCTGCGCCCCGACTAACTCGTTGCCCGGAGTGCCGCGAAGGATGCCGAGCCCTTCGAGCAGTCCGCCGCTGTCCGACATCGTCGGCGTCGATCCCGACCCCGAGATTTGGAGACTGTAGGTCGTGGTTCCGCCGCTCGTAGTCGGCTGAACGGAGGCGGCGACGCCGGAGATGCCCGCCGCGTTGATCTTCGAGGCCACGTCGTCGAGGGTGTCGGTCGAGGGATCGATGCTGATGTCGGTGCCGCCGATGGTGATCGTCGACGCGCTGAGGCCGGTGGCCCCGAGCACGCTGCCGATGGCGGTCGTCTCGGACGAGAACCCGTAGCCGTTGGCGGCGTTGCCGGTGGTCTGGCGCACGGTGGATCCGGTGCCGGTGAGACCGAGGTCGTGCAGCGCGGTGCCGCTCAGGTCGGCGATGGAGACGGCGTTCGCGGTGCCCGTGGTGCTCGACGCGAAGGTTAGATAGGCCTTGCCCGTGCCGCCGTCCATGACGCTGGCGGTGACCCCGGCGCCCAGTCCATTGACCTTTTGCGCGATGTTCGTGAGCGAATCACTCGCGTCGATCTTGAACGCCTTGCCGTTGATGGTGGCCGTGCCCGATTTCCCGAGCGCGGTGGTCGTGTCCGTCTGGGCGGTGGAGGCGACTTTGTTCGCCTTCGCGAGCGAACTCACGACGAGGTCGTAGTTGCCGACGGCGGTCGCCGCCGTCGTGGCGATCGTCGCGACGGTGTCGTCCCCGACCGAACTCGCGATGGTGCTGTAGGTGCTCGCGGTGTTCAGCTTGCCCGCCGCTTGGGCGACCGTGGATAGCTGAGAACTCAGGGTCGCGTACGCGGTCTGCTTAAGTTGAAGGTCGCTTTCCTTCTGCTGAAGGGTGGTCTTGTCGGCCGTATCGCTGGCCACGAGGGCGGTGACGATACTGTCCGTGTCGAGCCCCGAACTAAGCCCGCTAAACGAAATGCCGCTGGTGCTGGTGGTCGCCATGGTCTCCCCAAACTAATCTTCGGTTTGCGCCGCGGCGTTCCGCACCCTTTTGCGCGTGACGACCGTCCTAACCCGCAAGGAGAACGGTATGGCGACGCTGGATGGCAATCTCTGGGAGCATAACCTCACCCTCGTGCGGGTGGTGGACGTCAGCGACGATTATCGCCTGATGCAGCCGCCGATGCCGAGCGACTTCTATCCCGTGATCGAAGAGGCCTGGTTGCCGACCTTCGGTCTCTCGCGTCGCCTGCCGCAGCGGCCGCTCGTCGCCGGGTTTCTCTACGACTGGCACGAGGCGGGCGTCGGGGACGAAGCCTGGGTCGTCGGTGTGGTGGCGGAAGAGCTCGCGTGCATCGCGGCTAAAGTCGGTAGTACGTAACGATCGTCGGCACCCGGTCGGTGTCGAGGCCGAAGCCGCTTCGCTCGGACGCGAGGCTGGGTGACGTTCGCGGCAAGTCGAGACGGGCACGGAGGAATCGGCGCGCCTCACGCGCCCCAAACTCGGCCAGGATGAGCTCGAGGGCGGTGCTTGCGTCCACGAGCGGCAGGGTGTCCGCAAGAAGCGTTTCGCGGAGGGATTCCGGATCGTCGAACACCTCGAACCAGGGCAGGACGTCGTCCTTCAGACGCGTTTGGATCTCCTCGACGGCATCGCCCGACCAGATCGATCGAACGGGCGTCGACTGGAGGAGCCCAATGTCGCCGGAGGCAACGGCGAGTGGCGCCCGGATCGCCGGTCGCCAGTAGTGACCCCTTACCCGTCCCACACCGTGGTGGCTAAGATGGACCCGAACCGCGAACTCACCCTCTCCGGGACCGGCGGGGAAGACGATCTCCTGCCGCATCTCGCCGCGAAGTCGTAGAAGGAGGGGCAATCCGCCGTTTTGAAACGGATGGAAACCCTCAAGCCGCAACGCGTTCGCGATTCGAGAGACGGTCTCCATCTTGGCTCCGCCCCGCCGCTCGGCCGTGGCCCAAGCCGCCTCGAACGACGGACCATCGGGATAAATGCGGCGAGCCGTCATGTCGGATCGAGAGGGGCTCAGATGCCCTTCGGAAGGGGCGGTGGCGTCGTTCCGGCCACGACGGTCGCGGCGCGAGGTGCCCAGACCGTGCCCTCCATGCCCGAGACCTGCAACCGTTCTCCTCCGAGCGCCGCCGCTCCGCCGGGGAGATAGGCGCTCGCCGAGTCTGATACGGCGACGCCGCCGGGAGGCGCGGCCTTCTGGAAGTGGGCGGCGAGGTCGATGACGTGCGAGAATTCCAGGGTGGTCACGTCGGTGGCGTCGGGCGCGACGACGGTGCCGGTGTGCATGCCTTGGCGGAGGACGATGGGCTGTCCGATCTTGTTGCGGAACGTATTCAACTCCAGTAGGCCCGCCTGGATGTTCCGGGCCGCGCCAAAGGCCTGCTGCGGGTGGTCGAAGGCGGCGGTCACGCCGTCGCCCGCCGTCGAGTGGACGCGTCCACCGTATCGCTTCACGGTGCGCTCAACGAACGTGTGGTACTCGTTGAACGTGAACTCGACGGAGAGCGAATCGGCGTCGGCCTTCATGCGCGTCGAGCCGACGATATCGACGCTGAGGAACGTGCAGCTCTGCTCGCCGGACTTGAGCCGCTCCTGAATGTCGACGAGTTGGCGCAGAAGATCCTGCCGTTCCTTGAGCGGATCTCGCAAGCCGAGCGGCTTGCGGTAGCGGTCCGTCATCTTCTGGAGGCCCATGCCGACGACGGCGCCGAGGAGGGCGAACGGCACGATGAGAGTCGCTTCGAGGGTGCGGCTCTCCGGAAGGCGCAGCAAGAACGCGAACATCTCGTGCGCGGCCAAGAAGCTCGCGCCGAAGATCGCCCCCACCGCCGCACCCGTGCGGGCATCGCGCGTGACGCAGGCGTTGTAGAGGCCCATCGTGAGCCAGAGCAGGGACACGATGCTCAAAAGCGGGGCGGGCGACGCGGCGTCGCTTTTGCCGAGCGCCCAGTGCGCGCGATCCGCGGCCGTGGCGAAGAGCGCGCAGAGGGTAGCCGCGCCTCCCGAGAGAACGAAGCGGCGGGTGTGCGGCTCAAGGGTGAGGTATTGGCTGCGGAGTTTCGCAGTGAACGATTGCGTCCGCTTTTCGGAGCGGAGCTTGACCGCTAGGCGAACGTATTCGACGGGCGCGCCGGTCGCTTCGGCGACCGCCTGGACGGCGCTGTCATCGAGCATTCCGCCATTGGCCGCGCGCAAACGCTCAGCCAACGCGAGCATCTGCTCGACGCCGTCCTCAGTCATCTCCGCCTCTTCCGGATGCGCGTGCCGCAGGTCCAACCCTTGCCTCTGCCGCCATTGTACTATCGCGGCGGGAAATCTTGGGCCTTACGAACCACATTCGTTGGTCCACAATGAGGCGGTGGATCGCTCTAAGCCGTTCCTCGCCGCTTCGGCCCTCGCGTTGTACGGCCACTTCGCGCTCCAACTCGTTGCGGGCGCGTTGCTCGCGACCGTGTATCGCGCGGATCCGTCGGCCGCGCACGCCACGACCGCCCAACTTCACCAAGGCGTTTGGCGATTTCTCCAGGGTTTCCACTATTGGGGATCGGCGGTCCTGATCGTACAGTCGGCCCTCCACTTCGCCGGGGTGACCTGGGCGGGCTGGTACCGATCGCAGACCCGGGCCTACTTCGCCGCCCTCGCGCTCGCCGCCCTCGCGCTCGGGTTTCAGATTTCCGGCAACGCTTTGCCATGGGATCGCCACGGCGTGCAGACGGCGGGCGTGGAGGGCGCCATCGCGGCACGGGTACCGGTCGTGGGTCCCGGAATCTCCCGCCTGATGCTGGGAGGCGACGCGGGACCGCAGACCCTCGGCGTCTGGTGGACCGCCCATTGGATTCTGCTTCCCCTCGCGCTCGTCGTCGCGGTCGTGGTGGGGCTCGCCTTGCCGCGCCGCACGGGCGCGCGTTGGCCGCTCTTCGTCCCGGCGGCCCTCGCGCTCCTTCTCGCGCTCGTCCTGCCTTCGCCGTTCGGCTCCGCGGCGTCGGCGGGCGACTATGGCCGCTTCGACGCGAAGCCGAGTTGGTACACGATTCCCATGCACGGGCTGCTGGTGTGGGGTGACCGTCTGGTGCCCGGAGGCGGCTGGATCGGCGCGGCGCTCGTGCCCGCCTTGCTGGGGCTCGCGCTGGTTGCGCTCCCCTTCCTCAAACGGAAAGGGACCGGATTGGGGCGGGCGGTGCTCCTCGGCTTCGGCGGACTGGGACTCGTCGCCGCCCTTACCGCGGGCGGCGAGTTCGCGCCGCTGACCGGCACGCGCGACCCGCGGGCCCTGCCGACGGTGGCGACGGGGAAGCCGACAGGCGTTCAGGACAAAGCGTTGGCCCTGAAGGGAAGCACGCTCTTCGCCGCCCAAGGGTGCAACGGCTGCCACGGCGAGAACGGCCTCAAGGGCACGGGCGGGCCGTCACTCAAGGACGTCGGTCGAGAGCACCCCGACGCCGACTACTACGTTCGGTACGTCTCGAATCCGCAGTCGGTGGACAAGGGCTCGACGATGCCCGCCTATCCCAATCTCAAGGCCGACGAGTTGCGGTCGATCGCCGAGTTCCTCCGCTTTCCGCGCTGACCGCGGAAAGCGGACGTTCGCGGGAAAGCCCTACGACTTTCGTCCGACCCAACGGACGGCGTTCAGGATCACGCGCTTGACGCTGTCGTTGTAGTAGGTCGGGTAGGTCTCGTGGCCGGGACGGAAGTAGAACACGCGTCCCTTGCCCTCGCCCTGGTTGTGTGCGTTGCCTTTGCCGCTCTGGAACTCAGGGTCGATTCCCTCGCCCACGGTCCAGACGAGACCGCTCGGAAAGGTCGCGCCGTCCACACTGAACCGGCTCTGAAAAATCACTTCGAGCGGCGAAGGCACCCCGAAAGGCGCGCCGTACATCTCCTCGTTCGGCAGGGTGAAGTCCTCGATCCCTTCGGCGATCGGGTGCCAAGGGGCGCACACGCGGATCGCCTCGGAGTCGGTCGACTCGCGCCAACCGCCCTTCAGGTCGCCCGTCGCGCCGAGTACGGCCTTGAAGGTCTTCGAGTAGTGACCCGAGTGGAGGCAGATGAAGCCGAGACCCCGCTCGTGAACCTGCCGCTTCACCCGCTCCGCGAGCGCGTCCTCCACCTCACCGTGGCGGGCGTGGCCCCACCAGACGAGCACGTCGGCGGCTTCGAGCATTCCCTCGGGAACGCCTTGGTCCGGTTCGTCGAGGTGAATGGGGGTAACCGTCAGCTCACCCTCTCCCGAAAGCTCGCGAAGACCGTCGGCGATCGCGCCGCGCAGGTTCTCGGGATACAGCTCCTTGGGCGCGTGGCGGGGGTTCTCGTCCCAGACGAGCACGTTCAGAGGGCGGGTGTCGGCCATAGGAGGAAAGGTACCCGTGGTGCCTCCTTCCAGGAGGCATCCCTGAGGTCCCAGGAGGCATCCCTGGGCTATCCTTCATCGTAACGATGCTGTTTCCCGCCCTCTTCGCACCGTCCGGCGACTTCGTTCTGAGCCGAATCGACCTCCATGCCGTGGAACAGGAGTGGAGCGACGCGAAGCGCGACCGCTCCGTCGACAACAACCCGTTGCGGATCGGGGGAACGACGTACGCCACCGGGATCGGCACCCACGCGGCGAGTCTTCTCGAACTGAAGCTCGCGGGCAACGCGCTCCGCTTCCGGGCGGTCGTCGGGCTCGACGATGAGGCGACGGACCGCGGCAGCGTGCGCTTCCTCGTCTTCGCCGACGACAAGCCTCGGTTCGACTCCGGCGTGATGCGAAAAGGACCCGGGAAGGCGATCGACGTCGATCTCACGGGCGCAAAGAGCCTGCGGCTCGTCGTCGAGGACGGCGGCGACGGCATCGATAACGATCACGCCGACTGGGCCGACGCGACGCTGACCCTCCAAGATCCTTCGAAACCCCCGACGCCGCTTGCCGTCGCCGCCGAGCCCACGATGACGATCGCGCCGGTCGACCGGACGCGCACCGCGATCCACGGCCCTCGCGCGGTGGGGGGAACGCCCGGACGCCCGTTCCTGTTCCGCGTCCCCGCCACGGGCCAGGGACCACTCAAGTTCGATTACAAGGGGCTCCCGGCCGACGTCCACGCGACGGGGCCGGTGCTGCAAGGCACCGTGCCGGCGGAAGGGCGATATCCCATCGAGGTGACCGTCTCCGGGCCGAAGGGGAAGGACCGGCGAACGATCACCCTCGTGAGCGGCCTTCATAAGCTGGCGCAGACGCCGCCGATGGGCTGGAACTCGTGGAATGTCTGGGGCACCTCGGTGACCGCCGACAAGGTGCGGGCCGCCGCCGACGCGTTCGTTCGGCTGGGCCTCGCCGACTACGGCTACAGCTACGTCAACATCGACGACGCCTGGGAGGCGGGACGCGGCGCGAACGGCGAGATCCAGACGAACGAAAAGTTCGGCGATCTCCCCACGATGGCGAACTACATCCACGGGCTGGGGCTGAAGCTCGGTATCTACTCCTCGCCCGGACCCAAGACCTGCGGCGGCTACACGGGGTCGTGGCAGCACGAGGCACAGGACGCCGCGACGTACGCGAAGTGGGGTGTCGATTATCTTAAGTACGACTGGTGCTCCTACGGCCAAATCTCGAGAGGCGACACGCTCGACGAACTCAAGAAGCCCTACGAGGTGATGCGTGCGGGGCTCGACGGCGCGAACCGCGACATCGTGTTCTCGCTTTGCCAGTACGGCATGGGCAAGGTCTGGGAGTGGGGCATGGACCCCGGGGTCAACGGCAACGTCTGGCGAACGACGGGCGACATCAACGACTCTTGGCGCTCCATGTCGACGATCGGCTTCGCCCAGTCGGATCACGGCACCAGGATCGCCCCCAGTGGTTGGAACGATCCCGACATGCTTGTGGTGGGCCACCTCGGTTGGGGACCGTCGATCCATCCCACGCGCCTGACCGGCAACGAGCAGATCACCCACATCACGCTCTGGTCCATGCTCGCCGCTCCGCTTCTCATCGGCTGCGACCTCACCCAGGTGGACGACTTCACACAACGCCTCCTCCTGAACGGCGACGTGATCGAGATCGACCAGGACACCTTGGGGAAGCCCGCCCAGCGGGTTCACCAGGACGGACAGACCGAGGTCTGGTCTCGGCCCCTCGCCGACGGCTCGGTGGCGGTGGCCCTCTTCAACCGGGGCACGGCGCACACCACGGTGCGGGTCGACTGGACGCGCGACCTCAGGCTCTCGGGAAGCCCCGCGGTGCGCGATCTTTGGCAACGCCGGAATCTCGGGCGCAAAGTTTCGAGTTATTCGGCCGAGGTGCCCGCTCACGGAGCCGTGCTCCTGCGCGTCACGCCTTAGCGGAATAGCGGTCCGTGACGTCTTCGATCGTTCCGACGTAGCCGAGGTGAACGTCGCGGACGACGAGCGGACTGACGTTGGACCGGAGCCACCGGACGGCGCCGTCCGGATGGAGCACCCGAAATTCGAGGGCGGGCGCGGTCTCACCGGCCGCGCGGACCTCCCAACGCCGAAGGATCTTGGCGCGGTCCTCGCGGGAGAAGCAATCGAGGTAGCCGAAGCCCGTCGCGAGCTCTCTCGCGAGTCCGAAGTGACGGGCGCAGGCGCCGTTGACGAACGTCAGCGCGCCGGTGTGGTCGGCCATGAAGATTCCGAGGGGAGCGCACTCGCAGATGGCTCGGAAACGCTCTTCGGCTTCGCGTTGGGCGTCGATCTCCGCCCGAAGCTCGACCACCTCGCCTTCGCGATAGCTCCTGGCGACGGTCGCCACGATTTCGGCTCGGGTGTTGCCGCCCGTTTTGTGGGCGATACGCTTCCAGTAGGTGCGCACGGTGCCGATCGCGAGCCCCATCGCTTGGGCGACTTCCTTGTCTCCCAGCCCTTCCATGGAGAGGCTGACCACGCGTCGCTCCTGGCGTGAGAGGGTCGATCGATCGGAGAGGGTCGGCATCGCCTAGGGCGATGGTCGGAAGAAAGGCCCCTAAATTTAGGGGTTGGCCAAAGTTTGCGGGTATCTTCGTCGCATGCCGGAGCTCGCTGAGGAGGCCCAGGCCGCCCGAGCCCGGGCCTATGCGCCCTACAGCGGCTACGCAGTCGGCGCGGCCGTCGAGGACGAGCGCGGCCACATTCACGCGGGCTGCAACGTGGAGAACGTCTCCTACGGGGCGACGATCTGCGCCGAGCGTGGCGCGCTCGCGCGGATGGTGGCCGAAGGCGGGAGCAGAGTCCGCCGCGTCGCCGTCGCGACTTCCGACGGCGGCGCTCCCTGTGGCATCTGTCTTCAGTCCCTCCTGGAGTTTGCGCCCGACCCCGCGTCGGTCGAGATCGAACTCTTGGCTGGAGCTAACCCCTCTGGAAGGTACACCCTGGCGCAACTCTTGCCCCGCTCGTTCGTCTCCAACGACGTGCGGCGCGCCGGAAGCCTTCCGACCTGCGAATGAGAACCATGCCCCGAAAACTCCTTACCCTTCTCCTACCCTTCGCGCTCGCCCTCTTCGTCGCCCTGAGTGGTTGTGGCGGAGGCGGCGGCGGCGGCGGCCACACGAGCACGAGTACAAGCGGTGGCGACACGGGAACCGTGGTCGACGCCAACGGCATCGTGCGGGACATCTTTAGCAAGCCCGCCGTGGGCGCCAAAGTGACCTTCTTCAACGCCAGCGGCACGTCGCTGGGCACGGTGACGATCGCCAGCGACGGTCAGGCGGGCACGCCTCCGGCCGGAGCGACGAAGTTTTCGGTCGACGTGACCTCGGTGACCAGTTCCGGAGCGTCGACTTACTACGACACCTACCTCTACAACGGCCTGCACTACGACGCGGTGGTCGGGTGCAATCCGAGCCTCACGAGCGGCGCGTTTGCCTCAAGCATTGTGTTTACGCCGCGCTCGACGGACCAGGCGCCGGCCGCGCCGGACGGCTGCTCCTAGGCGTCTTGAGGTGCCCCCCTGGACATAACGCGTTTTAGGGGGCATAATGGGCGGCGATGAAGTACGGACACGCATGGGCGATCGGGCTGTTGGCGCTGACCCTATCCGCCTGCGGCGGCAGCAACCACCACAACAGCGGGACGACCGCCGTTACGACGACAGGCCCCGGCCTGACGTCCGACTATCGGATCGAAGCTGTCTTAGCCGACACGTCCCTGGACCCGGACTACATCTACGAAGACCCGCTGGATCTTCAGGTGCTCGACAGCGTCCAATTCCAACTCGTGAACTACCCGGGTAACAGCGCCTCGTCGCGCACCGTGGTGTCCACGGTCGGATCGAGCACCGCGGCGGCCGTGTCGTTCACCACGGACGACAGTCTGGGGTCGGCCGGCGTCCTCACTCCCGGCGGCACGTTCACGGCATCTGGAACCGATTCGGGCACGACGCGCTACATCGTGTCGGCAAGCTACCAGGGCCAAGTGTACTCCGCCTATTATCAGACGAGCCCACGGCTAGACTCGGCGCGGATTCGCGGTCAGGTCGTCTCGGGCGGAAACGGCGTTTACAACGCAGAGGTCGACTTCTATGGCGCGCGGAACTCAAGCAGTACGCGCCAGGTCATCCTGGCTTCCGTCAGAACGGGACCCGATGGCACCTTTCGGGCAAGCGTTCCCCTTCCCACCGACTTGGCCTCGGGTGCGACGGCCGACCTGAGCTTCACGGTCCGGCAACCATTGAACTTCGGCTCGACGTTCACCTACGGCGATGGTTCGTACACCACCGGCGGGACGGACCGACCGACCCTAACGGTCAGTGCGGGCGACACCTACCTGATCCAGAACGGTTCGGGCGTGATCACCCTTGCCGGCAGCTAATCGTTAGCTTAGGGCTCGACTCCTCCTTAGCGGAGAAGGAGCCGAGCCCACAGAAGGAAAACCACTCCTTGTCGCGTTCAATTTGCGCCGCTGACTGCGAAGCAAGATTCGTTCTGGGGAAAAAGGGCGACTCTTGCACCAGCACGTTTTGCGTGCATGTATAATCGCCCAAGTCCCGACGTCGTGACTTTCGCGTCGGCATGGAAACGATCATGCGGCCCTCGAAATCCCTCTTCTTTATCCTTGCTCTCGGCGCGGTGAGCGCCGCTTCTCCACAGACAAAGCCGGTGGTGCGCCCCGTGCTCGGGACCGCACAACTTCCGGGCGATAACGGCAAGCTCAGCCAGGCCTACACGATGGGCAAAGCGGAGAAGCTCAATATCGTGCTTACCTCCGCCCGCTACAGTAAGGTCCGGTGGAACCATAACGACAAAACCGTCGATCCCGGTGACGGCGAAAAACTGCTCGTTCTCGACTACCAAGTTCAGAATCCGAACAAGACGCCGACCCACATGGATGGTCAGGCGCTGAAATTCACCGCCTTCGACCAGGAAGACAAGAATTACGACGATACGGAGTATGCGGTCGTTAAGAACACCACGGGAGAGGTCAATCTCGACCTTAAACCGGCTCAGCGTATCGACTGCGAGTCGGTCGTCGTTGTGCCCGCGAAGTCGACGATCCCTAAGTTGATGGTCGCCCATCGAACGGGCGGCGCCGTGCTACGCTACGATCTGCACGGCAAGGTCTCGCCGCTCGCCAAGCCCTTCAGCGACGACGGCACGGTCGCGCTCGCGAGCGTCCCTGGTCAGATCGGGATCGTCTACCCTCTGCTCTTCTCGGACGCGAAAGTCGTTTCGACGGCGTTTCAGGAACGCCAACTCGGTCCGACCTCGATCGACGACAAGAAAATCTTCATGCTCGTTAAGGTCGCCCTGAAGAACGCCAGCACCGCCAAGCAGTCGATTGGTGGATTTTATGCCGAAGCCGTCGACGAAGACGGCGAACATTACAAGAGTGACGGCGTTCGCAAGGCCAGCACCGAGGACACGACCTCGGGCGACGTCGACCCCGGGGCGGAGATGACGATTCGGCTCCCCATCGTGCTACCTAAGGGCGTGAAGATCGTCAAGCTTCGCTTATGGGAGCAGGGCAACCATTACGAGAACTCTTCAGCGATTGAGGTTCCGATGACCACCTACGCCACGACCGATGGCCAGCCGGTCAAGAAGAACGGCGTATAACCTGACCGGAAGCGATCGCGAGGGCTAAGCGGCAAGGGTCTCTCGGAAGAGGTCCCACGCCTCTTCCGTCGGCAGACCGATCATCACCAATCCGGCGGATCCGCCACGAACCACCGCGCCGAAAGCCCGCTCCGCGCGATCGGGTCCGATCGTCGCCGCCCACGTTCCCCCGGGGTCGTTTGCGAGGAGGGTCCAGGGATGGAGTCCCGGCGCGGTCGAAGTGGCGATCGTTCGCCGTTCCCGCTCGGTCCACGTCGCACGAACGAGGACGGTTGGCACCTTCTGGCCGGGGAAAGCCTCCTCGATCAGCCGTCTCCAAACTCCGATCTCGGCTCCGGCAAAAGGACCGAACGCGCCGAGCATCACGCCCTCGACCGGGGCCGCACCGTCCTGGCCATCGAGCGTGCGTCCCTCCAATCTCGCGAGGGCGACGTCGTGCAAGACGCGGGTTTCGTAAGTCGGCTTCCAGAGCACGACTTTAAGCCGACCCCAGAGACTTCTCGATCGCCGCCTTGAGCTCGGCTTCCGTCGAGTCGTTAACGCCTGTGGTCTTGTATGCGATGTGGCCCTGCCGGTCGATGATCATGATCGTCGGCAAGCCCTTAATCCCAAGGGCTCGGCTTGCGGAAGTATCCTCGTCGATGTAAACCGGCATCACATGAGGACGAGTCTTCTCGTTGATGCTGACGATTTCATGAGCCTCGTTCGAAATAGCCATCGCGTCTAGACCGCGGCCCTTGTACTTGGCGTAGAGCACCTCAAGAGCCGGCGTTACTTGGCGGCACGGGCCGCACCACGTTGCCCAAAAATCGAGCAATACGACCTTGCCCCGGCGGCTAACGAGCGAAGTCGGGGCGCTCGGCATGACCAGCGTCTGAACCTTGAAATCCGGCGCGGTGCTGCCCACCGCCGACGCGTCGTCCGAACCCCCGTCGCAGCCGGCAAGAAGGAAAAGGGTGGGGAGCAGGAGAAGCAGGCGTCTCATTCGGACCTCGGGAGGAAGCCCGCAACGTAGGCCCCAAAAGCCTGCGGCGCGCGCGTCTGCATATAGATTACGCCGGGACCGGTCATCGTCGCGACGATGGCCTCGCCAGAAAACGCGGTGCCGAGCCAAGATCGACTCACGCGGCCCACCCGGACGTCGATTCCTTCGCTCCAAGCGACAAGATGGCCGCTTTCTACTTTGATGCTCTCGCCTGGGCGTAGCTCGCGGGGATGGATCGCTCCAAACGCGCACAGGAAGACGAGCCCCGTGCCCGAGACGCGGAGCATGAAAAGGCTTTCCCCAACGAAGAAGTTCTTCAGACGTGTTTTTGCGTTCACATCGAGGGCGTCGTCCGCGGCGAGGAGCGCGCCGCTCGCGACAAGGAGCGACCCTCCTTCGAGTTTCAACGCTTGCACGTCGCCGGGCGCAGAAGGGGCGAGGATGAGCTCGCCGCCCCCGCGGGCCGCCACGAAGCGACTCTGGAACGCGCCCTCGCCCGTCAGCAACCGGCCCACAATTTTGCCTAAGCCGCCCGTGCGGGCTTCGAGATCGATCTCCGGCGTCATCGCGAGCATGGTGCCGGTTTCGGCCCGCACCGCCTCCCCCGGCCCCAGCCGCAGGACGGCCACGGCCGCTCCCGGCCGATACAGGGTCTCGTAGGTCACGCCCTATTGTGCCCCTACGGACCGGACGCTGGAGACTAGACCTTTCCCTGCAGAGTCAAAACCTCAAAGGGCGCGAGGGTGACCGTCGTCGTGCCGTCGAGGGAGGCCGTGATCGTCGTCGTCTCGCCTTTCCAAGGGCTCTTGAGCATGACCGTGCCCGTCCGGCTGGGCACTTCCAGCGCCTTCGCAAGGTCGAGGGTGTAGGTCTGCGGCTTGTCCGAAGGGTTGCGCAAGGTCACGATCGCACTTTCGGGCGACCAGGCGGCGTAGCCGTACGGCTCCAGTTTCGTCGGATCGCCGCCCATCCAATGCACATCGACGAGGGTCTTTGCGTTGGCCTGCGACCACTTTGCCGCTTCAGCGAGCTCATCCCAGTCGTTTGAAGACAGAAGGGCCGGCGTGACGTACATCTCCTGAAGCTGCGTACCCGTTCCGAAGTAGTCGTGGACTTCGTGCCGGAAGGCGCCGGTGGGATCGGTCGTCAGGTTGTGGGCGTGCTGCGCGTAGATCATGCCGTGCAGCATAAGCGAGTTTAGGGGATAGAGCGGCCCTTGCTGAACGATGCCGTGGTAGGTGTCGCCATCACGATAGGTGATCCACCGTTCGCGGTCGGGGCCGACTCCCGCGAACGAGTGGTCTTCGCCCCCGCGCCAAATCGAGTCGGCGTAGCGGGTCCAGAATGGCGAAGGCCAGGTTCCGGTGGTGAGATTAATGAAGAGGCTCGGTTGCGCGGCCCGAAGGTCGGTGATGAGCGTGATCGCGGCGTCGAAGTCGCTGGAAAACGCGCTGCCGGGATACTGGCGATCGGGGCTGCCTGTGCCGTCGAACTTGAACTGGTTCACGCCGAATTCCTTTACGAAGCCCACCGTCGCTTCGTGGAATCGGGTGTAGTATTTGGGTCCGGAGAGGGAATAGCCCTCGTCCCCGACCTCGTAGCCCAGCCGCTTGGCGGTTACGACGCGCGCCGCGTGGGGCGGCCCATACCCGCCCCACGGGGAGAGCCACATGCCCGGCGCGGCACCATACTTTGCGGCTGCCGCCCGAAGCGGGGCGAAGCCCTGTGGAAATCCGTCGTTAAACTTCCAGACGGTGGAGGTGTCATCCCATCCGTCGTCGAAGAGGAACGAGCTTAGCTTAACGCCGCGCCTTTGGGTGAGCGCCTGGCCGAATGCGTTGATTCGGTCGACCGCCTGGTCCGCCGTGTAGGGCGTGAAGTAGCCGATGTCGTACCAGGAGTTGTAGTGCAAGAACGGCTTATAGCGCCGGGGCCGCTCCGCCTCAAGATAGGCGAGAAAGTCGCGCCGCATCTGCCCCGGACGAGCGATGCCGAACACGGCGGAGTAGACCACCGAGTTGCCCGCGTGGAGTGGCAGCTTACGCACGATGCCGCACCGAACGTGTCCACCGTCGACGACCGAATCGGACATGGGGTGCTCCAAACCGAAGAAGGCGTCGTCCGTGACGACCGGCGAGCCCTCGACCGAGCCGGAGAGCCGGGCGTTCGGCACGTCGGCGTCGATCGCGTCGAAGCGAGCGATGTCGACGTCGCCCCGAGTGGCGGTTAGGGTGAACACCTCGCGGACGTAGGTCGGTTTTCGAACGAGCTTCACATTCACCGAGAGACCGGCGGGACCGAAGACAAGGCTGCCTTCGCCCGTGAAGGCGATCTTGTGCCGCGTGCCGTCGTGAAGGGTCACGACGCAAGCGGGGGCGCCACGCACTTCGACGGTGCCGGTACGCCCATTCGCAAAAGTGACTCCATCAGAACCGAGGTCGAACCGGTAGGCGGGGCCGTCGAGCAGAGGCGTGATCATGCAGCCATTTTGACCCGGAGTTCGGAGTTGGGTGGTGCTGCCAATCCGTTTCCCCTCTCGCCGCAGGCGTGTCGTCGCCAGATGGTTCTTGCCGGCGCGAGTGGCTCACGCTTGCCGACCAGTTCCGTCTCGTCGGAGTACGCCGGCAAGAACCATCCGGCGACGACAAACGCTTCGCGTTTTGGTGCCTTTCAATCGTTCACCGTCGCCCGGCTCGCGTGGTGGTTGAAGCCTCGCAGGACGAGTCGCTCGTTCGGGTGTCGGTTGCCCTCCTCGATATGGTCGTCGCCCCGGTGGAGTTGCATCAGGACCGTCTTGCGCGTTTCGGACGAGCGGTTGGGCATCGAGCCGTGGAGCGTGAAGTAGTGAAAGAAAAGCACGTCGCCGGGCTCGGCAGGGGCCGGAGTCGCCTCTTCTAGGGGGTGCGCCCGCAGAAACTCGTTCTCGCGCTGACCGCCCGAGCCTTCGATTCTTCCGACCTTGTGCGATCCGGGCACCACACGTAGGCAACCCATTTCGTCCGTTGCGCGGCTTACGTGGACGACGGCGGCAATCATCGAATCGTGGACCGTAGGGAAGTAGTCCCAGTCCTGATGCATCGGGAAGGGCGCTCCCCGCTCCGGCGGTTTCTGGAAAAGCTTGGAGTGGTGCAGCACGACGTCGTCGCCGAGAATCGCGGAGGCGGCGTCGAGGAACCGAGGGTTCGTCATCGCACGGAGCCAAGCCGCGGAGTACTGCTGGACATTGTGCGTGTGGACGACCACGAGTCCTTTTGCGCCAAGCCGCTCCATCTCGGGACCGCCCCAAGTCGCGTTCACGTTCTCGTCCTTTTGGGAGATTTGGGCGACGATCCGGTCGAAGTCGCGCTCGAGTTCCGCGACCTCGGCGGCGTCGAAAACGCCCTTGGCGAGGAAAAAACCCTGCTCGGCGAACTGCCGGCCGATTGCGGTGTCAGCGACCGGAGGGCGGAAGAGCGTATCCATGCCCTGCATTTTAGGCTCATTCGGGCCTTCAGACAAGGTCGAGAGCGGACGCTTTCTTGACGAATTCGGCCAACCGGATGAGTGATGGATGGCGCATAGTGAGGAAGGGCATTATCCCGCGACCCGATGACCATCCGTGAAACCCTAGGCCGGCACCGTCTCGAGGTGGATACGCGCGGCACCGTTCGCTTCGATGTCGAGCCGACGAATGGTCGTCACCGGCATGGCTTTATCGAGGTCTGTCTCGTCTTGAGCGGTTCCGGGCGGTACGTTCACGGCGACGGGGAGTACCCGCTTCGGGCTGGCGATGTGTTCACCGCCGATCCGGGGGTCGTGCATGAGATCTCCAGCCACACCACCCGCGACTTGGAACTCTGGTTCCTGACCCTGACGATTCAGCCGCTCGACGGCCACGTCACGACCGTCGAGGACGCGGTCGTCGAGCGGTACCGCGCGGGTCACCGGACCCACGCCTCGGGGTACGGCACGCTCGCGCGGTACCTGCCGATCATCGACGAGGGGGCATCGGGACTCGAGCGTGCGGCGGCAGGCGCGGCGGCTCGTTACCTGGCGCTTGGAATGCTTCAGGCACTTTCGGGGGCGCCCGGCGCACCGAAGGCCGTCGAGACGACCGATTCGGTGGATCTCGCGCTGGCGTACATCGACGCGCGAACCGAGCGTCCGCTCGGTGTCGAGGAGGTCGCGGCGGCGGTGGGGCTGTCCCCGCGGGCGCTTCGCCGCCGTTTCGCGGCACGGCTCGGCGTTGGACTCGCAGAGGAGATCAACCACCGCCGAATGCGCCGCGCGGCGCACCTGCTCCTCATGGGTTTCTCCGTCGCGGAGACGGGGCGTCAAGTTGGAATCGAGGCGCCTGCGCAGCTCACGCGCGCCTTTCGACGCGCGCTCGGAACCACGCCGAAAGCGTTCCAGAACGACTACGTTCCCGGCCGTACGACGCGGCCGTGACTCTCGACGACCTCGACGAGATTCCGCTCCAACTCGTCCGTCGCTCGCTCGAGCGTCCACCGCTCGCGGACGTGCGCCGCGGCCTTTTCGCCCATTGCCCTCGCCTTCGCGGGATCTGCGAGGAGCTCGGCAAGCGCCACGCCCATCGCCTCGGGACGATGCGGCACGACGATCCCGTTCAGTCCATCGACGATCGTCTCCTTGACGCCGCCTTCGGCGACCACCACCGCCGGAAGACCGCAGGCGTTCGCTTCGAGCGGGGCGTAGCCAAAGGGCTCTAGTCGGGGCGCGTAGGCCATCAGGGAGGCGCGGTTGAGGAGGTCGAGCAGCTCGTCGTCGGGCACGTACTGCCGAAGCGTGAGGTCGACGCCCAGTTCCCGTGCGATGCCCTCGACGCGCGGCAGATAGACCGAATCGGCCATATTTGCGACCCACACGAGCGGCGGCCGATCTTCCAGGATAGTGCCGATCGCCCGCACGACGAACTCGGGGTCTTTTGACGGGCCAAATGCGCCCAGGCCGATGACGAACGGCTCACGAGACAGACCTCGATTTTCAAACCGCATCGCGTCGACGCCAAGGTAGCACACCGTCGAGTCCAGGCCGTAAGCCCTTAAAATCGATTCGCGAGAGAAGTTCGAGTTGACGAGAATCCGGCCGTACGCCTGTGCGTTCTCCAACTCATCGGCGGCTTGAACCCGGTAGGCGCCGATGTCGAGGCGATCCTTGGCCCGCCGTTTCAGCGCTTTGAGGCTCCACGAGTTTCGTACTCCTTCCGGAAGGGCGAGCCAGGGAAGGCGGGGCAGCGCCTCGTAGAGTGGGCGGTTCGGCTCTTGAAGGTAGAGGAGCCTGGGCAAGCCGGGAAGGTACCGGCCGATCCAAGGCGCATGGTAGTGGCGGCAAGTGTTCGCAAAGAGGACGTCGAAGTCGCCCCGAGCGATCTCGTCCGCCGCTTGTCGTGAATGGCGTTCCATCGCCCGGCGGAGCCTGAGTTGGCGCACGAGATGCCGGGTGACGTTCTGCAGATACGTCGTGCCGGATGCGATCGGCAGTTCGAGCGGCACCTCGCGCTCTTCGACGATCTCGGAGATCGGGAGGTAATCGGCCTGAGGGATCGGGGGCCGCCATGCGATGATCTCGTGCCCTCTTGCCCGGAGCCCCCGCAGATGGTCGTTGAGCGCCCGCTTCGCGCCACCGCTGGGCAGGTTGTACCAAACGGCGATGCGCATGGGCCTAGAATACTAGCGCGATGCGAATCGGTCTCGACGTGCGGGCGCTTCAGACCCAAGGCGGCAGTGAGACGCGCGGGATCGGTCGATACGTGGCGGGAATCGTGGAGAGCCTTGCCGCCGACCAGGCCGAGGATCGGCTCGTGCTTCTCGGCCTGGAGGGCCGACCGTACCCCGAGGGTTGGGAGACTCGCTTCGAGACGGTTTCAGTTTCCGGTGCGTTCTACGAACGTGCTTCGATGCCCCTTTACATGCGGCTTCCGAAGCTCAGGAGCAGCCAAGCGCTTTTAGGACGTTTCCACACTCGCGCTGCCCTCGCGCAACGGTCCGGTTTGGAGGCGGCGGTCGCTGCCGCGAAGCTGGACGTGCTGCACCTCCCGACGGCGGTCGATCTAGGGAGCTTCCCCGGAGGCGACTTCAAGACGCCCGTGGTCGCGACGTTCCTCGACGCGATCCCGCTCCTCCACCGCGAAATCTTTTACGACACCTGGGCTCCCTTTCTTCAGCGGTTCTACGACGGCCAACTGGCGGATCTCGACCGGGTGGCGTGCGTCGTCGCGATCTCGGAGGCGAGCCGGAAGGATGCGATTCAGTTTGCGAAGCTCTCTCCGGAGCGGGTGAAGGTGGTCTATCCCGCCATTTCGCCCGCTTACGGCGTTGCCGTGAATGCGTCCGCCCTCGTCGCGGTTCGCGCGCGCTACGGGCTCCCTGGTCCGTTCGCCCTCTTCTGTTCCGTACCCGACGAACACAAGAACCCCACCCGCGTCGTCCAGGCCTTCGCACGGGCGCTGCCGAGTCTTCCAAAAGATGCCCGTCTCGCGTTCGTCTCGCCGCGCGGGGAACCTTACGAGATTAAGATCCTGGACGCGGCGCGCGCCTCCGGACTGAGCGCCGAGGAGGTGACGATCACCGACCGCATTCCCGAGGCCGATCTCGTGGCGCTTTTTCAGGCGGCCTCCCTCCTCGTCAGCCCATCGCTCGTCGAGGGCTTTGGGCTCCCCGCGGCCCAAGCACTTGCCTCGGGAACGCCGGCCATCGTTTCGATCCGGGGCAGCCAGCCCGAGGTAGTCGGCGATGCGGGGCTAACGGTCGATCCGGAGGACGTGGGGGCGATTGCGCAGGCCATCGTTCGGCTGATGACCGACCTGCCACTTCACGACGAGCTGGCGCGTCGGGGACGCCTCCGCGCCGATCTATTTACGTCCGAACGTCAGGCACGCGAGTTGCGAGCCATCTACGATTCGGTTGTGGAGGGCCGGTGACGCCGCCGATAAAACGGGCGTTCGCCGAGGAGGTAGAAACCGCGTGCTACGAAGAGGGAAGCCGCGCCGCCGACGACGAGGAAGCCGAGTGCCGCGAGGGGCGAGCCGCCTAAGCGCGACCAGCCCGTGACTTTGGCCAGCGTCAGGAGGACGATCGCGTGAACGAGGTAGAGACTGTAGGCGAACGTTCCGATGTCGGCAAGCCAGCGATGCTCTAGAACCTCTTTAAGACGAGGGAGGCTGGAGATCGACGCCATGAGCACGCAGAATCCTAGCCCGAAGGCGAGGTCGCGCGGAAGCTGATGCGCGGCCGGATCGGTCAAGGCAAGCCACACCCACCGCAAGGGCGAGAAGGCTGCCGACGATCGCAGCCGGACGGGGCAACTTTCCCGCGACGGCGCAAGCGGCGACGCCCAGGAAGAACACGACGATGAATCCGGGCTTCCGCTCCACCCTGAGGTAGGGTAACGCTCCAAACAGAAGGGCGAGCGCGCCCGCCGAGGCCGCGCCGGCCAGGAGTCCCCCTCGCCGAATCGCCGCCAGCATGAGCGGATAAAGCAGGTAGATCTTGAACTCGACGCCGACGGTCCAGAAGATGCCGTTGCCCCACCCTGGTAGGCCGACGAGATCCGTGCCGTCGAGATCCTGAAGGAGAAAAAGATGCTTGAGCGCGGCAACCCCGAGGCTCCTCGCCTGTCCGGCATTCAGTCCCTCGCCGAGGAACGTGCGTCCCGCGAGCGTAACCGCAAGCGTGAGCGCGATCGCAAAGTAGTACGGCGGTAGGATGCGGATCGAGCGACCCCTCAGGAATTCGCCGTAGCCCGCCCGGAGGCTCCAGTCCCGCCGAATCGCTCCCAAGCCCAGCGAGAAGCCGGAAAGAGCGATAAACGCGGTGACCGCGAGCGTGCCGTGAGCAAGGAACCGTCCGAACAGAATCCCGAAAGGGCCGCTCCGCGCGAACGCCGTGGGCGACGCGGCGTGATGTGCGACGACCCAGAGGGCGGCGAGCGCACGCAGCGAATCGAGCCACTCCACCCGTCCATTCGGCGGGGCGCTCTCGTCGGGCATGGCGGGAGAATACTCGGACCCGGATTTCTGCAAACGTCGAAACACAAAAAGGCCCCGGAGCCTTCGCTTCCGGGGCCGGACATTTCGCTAAATGCGAAGCGTTACTCGCCGGTCGTCTTGTCGCCTGCGGTGGAGCCCGCCGTGGCGGCTCCGGCCGTGGCGCCTGCGGTGGCCGCCGGGGTGGCCGCCGCGTCGTCATCCTTCTTGCCGCAGCCGGCAACAATCGAACCGAGAACGCTGAGCACCATCGCGAGAGCGAGAATCTTCTTCATATTTTTTGTTCTATACCTCCGAGTCGTGACCCTTCTGACGAGGGGCCGAGTCGCCGATTCCCGTCTCCGGGGCTCGCCGCAGGACCATTATAGACGGCTTAGCCGGTATTTAGGGTAGGGTCTTTTTCGATCGTGGCCTTCACGCGAGCCTTTCGGACCTTTTCCGAGCGCCGAGTCCGGCGTGGGCTCCGTCGCGTCCGTCTCCCGCGTATCGCGGGGAGCCGCGGTCCCGCGACCCTCTAGGTCGCTCGCGAAGCCGCCCCGGCTCCCCCGTTTCGGCCCCTTCGCCCTTGCCTTTCGCCGAACCGAATGCTGAAGTACGACACGATCAAAGAGCTGGACGAGGATTTCGTCCTTAAAACCTACAACCGAATGCCCGCCCTCTTCGTCCAGGGCGCGGGTTGCTCTCTCTGGGACAACCGGGGCAACGAGTACCTCGACATGCTCGCGGGCATCGCGGTCTGCTCCCTGGGCCACTGCCACCCCGCCGTGGTGTCCGCGCTGACGCGCCAGGCGCAGCAGCTCATCCACACCTCGAACATTCTCCTTACCGCACCGCAGGCCCAACTCGCGGCACGGCTCGCGAAGCTCTCCGGTCTTCGCCGCGCGTTCTTCTGCAACGACGGTGCCACGGCGAACGAGACGGCGATCAAGATCGCGCGCAAGCATGGAAACGCCAAGCGGCCGGAAGGCGACGCTCAGATCGTCGCCCTCCAGCGCTCGTTCCACGGACGAACGATGGGCGCGTTGAGCGCCACCGGCCAACGCAAATACCAGCGGCCCTTTGGACCGGTGCTCGAGGGATTCGTCCACATCGTTCCGAACGACCTCGACGAACTGCGGGACGCCGTCACGCATCGTACAAGCGCGGTGCTACTTGAGACGGTCATGGGGGAGGGCGGCGTGCTGCCCCTTTCCACCGAGTACCTGAAGGAGGCGGAACGGCTGTGCCGCGAGCACAACGCGCTCTTGATCCTCGACGAGGTCCAATGCGGCGTCGGACGAACGGGGAAGTGGTTCGCCTACCAGCACCACGGAGTTCGGCCCGATGCGGTAATTCTCGCGAAGGGGCTGGGAAGCGGAGTGCCCATCGGCGCGGTGCTCGTCGGCGAGCGCGCCGACGGCATCCTTGAGCCGGGCGATCACGGCACGACGTTCGGCGGCAATCCGCTTTCGTGCGCCACCGCCCTTGCGGTGCTCGACACCATCGAGCACGAGGAACTGATGGGGAACGCCGAGCGGGTTGGCCGGTTCCTTCAGGATGGCCTTCGCTCGCTCGGGCTAAAGGACGTGGTGGGAATGGGGCTCATGGTCGGCGCGCGGCTCGACCGGCCCATCGCGCGTGACGTGGTCCGCGAGTGCTTCGACCGCAAGCTCATCGTCAACGCGACCGACGAGCAGACCCTGCGCTTCGTGCCGCCGCTCATCGTAAGCGAATCGCAGATCGCCAAGGCGCTGACAACGCTGGCGGAGGTTCTGGGTGTTTCCGCCCCGGATCTTGCGCCGCCGGCCCGCCGAGCGGTGAAGTCGACCCCTGCCTACCACGACGTGCTCGCGGTCGACAGCCTTACCGATGCGCAATTGGAAGAGGTGCTCGACCTCGCTGCCTTCGACAAGCAGCGACGACGCCTCGCGCCGAGCGTGATTCAACCCGTCGAGGATCGCACGGTGGCGATGGTGTTCGAAAAGCAGTCGCTCCGCACGCGCGTCTCGTTCGAGACCGCCATCCGCGAGCTTGGCGGCCACCCGGTTTACCTGACCAAGGCCGATATCGGGATGGGCATGCGCGAGGACGTGCGCGACGTCGCGAGCAATCTCAGCCGATGGTGCCGCGCGATCGTGGCGCGGCTCTACTGGCAGCGTGACCTCGAGCGGCTCGCCGAAGAGGCCGCGGTGCCGGTCATCAACGCGCTGACCGAGCTTGAGCATCCCTGTCAGGCGCTCGCCGACATGCAGACGATCCGTGAGAGCTTCGGTTCGGAGCGGGTAAAGCTCGTTTACGTGGGCGACGGGAACAACGTGGCGCGCTCGCTTGCCCGCCTTGCGACGCGTCTCGGCTATCCGACGACGCTCGTCGGGCCGCAGAACTTTTGGCTCGATCCGATGCCTGGTCTCACGCAAACGTCCTCTTTGGAGGAAGGCCTAGAGGGTGCCAAGATGGTCTACACCGACGTGTGGGTTTCGATGGGCGACGAGCGCGAGCAGGAACAGCGCCTGAAGGTTTTTGCCCCTTACCAAGTCGACGAGCGCGTGATGTCGATGGCGGACGCGGATGCGATTTTCATGCACTGCCTGCCCGCTCGCCGCGGTCTCGAGGTCACGGACGGGGTGATGGACGGTCGGCAAAGCCGAATCGACGACCAGGCGGAGAACCGTCTCCACGCTCAGAAGGCGCTGCTTCAAAAGGTACTCGGACTCTAAGTCGCCGCATCCCCCCCTCTCGTCAGAAACGACGAGAGGGGGGCGAGAACCGCTAAGCCTTCGCAACGAGTGGTTCAGCGGCGCGGCCGAGAAGGTGCCGCGCCGCTTCTCACCGAGACCAACCGTTCCCGGTGGTCGTTGAACATACAGATCGCGCGGATGCCCATAACCTGAGCGACGGACACCGCCACTTCGTATCGTGGCGGATTGACCTTGCCGTCGAGGCACTTCTCCGTCTCCTTCTCGTAGCGGTGGCAGTCTCGGCAGTACACTTTGAATCCCTATGCTCGTTCCGCTCCTCGCAACCCCACATCTTGTGGTAGCACATGCGCAACGACCCAAGGGAGAGTATACGCTCGACGTTCAGGGCGATACCTTCCTTGTGCGCAAGGGAGCCACGAAGGAGGCCGTGCCCCGAGTCGTTCGCGATCCCAAGCGGCGCATGGAAATCTCGTTTCGACGCGACAGGCGCTGGGCGGTGTGGGATGAGCGTGGGCTGACTACCCGTGACGGCGACTGGACCTCCTCCGACCGTCTTGCCGCGATTCCGGTCTCGCCGAAGTTCCAAGGGCGGGCCGAGATCGTCGCTATCGAGTCGAAGGTCAAAGCCGGGCGGCGAAAGCTCGCCGCGAGCGGCTTGAGCGGGGCGCGGAGAATCGGCGGTCTGGTGTACCTGCTCCCACGCTGGGACGATCCCG
Source organism: uncultured Fimbriimonas sp. (assembly GCA_964251345.1). Taxonomy (GTDB): domain Bacteria; phylum Armatimonadota; class Fimbriimonadia; order Fimbriimonadales; family Fimbriimonadaceae; genus Fimbriimonas. Next base: position 23,788 of record CAXUKB010000011.1, read on the forward strand.
ACGGAACGCCGTGGTTTGAGGCCCTCGTCGCGGTGGACCTCGGCCAGCCTCATCCCAAACCGCGCTTGCTCGGCCTCTTCGGCGGCCTGTCCCTTGGGCGGGGCGTGGTGGACGACCGACTCGACGTCGATCGCGGAATGCCGACGTCGGCCATCAACGCTCCGGGTGCTTGGGGCGTTGGGACCTTCGATCCGAAAACCCGCCGCTTCGGCTTTCGTCCTCGCGGGGTGCGATTGCTCGCGTCGGAGAACGACCGAATCGTCGAGACCACCTCCTACGGCACGACCTTGGTCGGGCGTCAGTCCGGAGGCCGCACGGTCCCCTGGCTGGAGACGCGCGGACCCGTCGAGTTCATTCCGGGTGAGGGACCCGTTTTGGTCAAGTGTGGCGACCGACTCCGAAACGCGGTCACCGGCGCCGAACTGCGCCTTGCGCCCGAGGCGGCGATTCGGCGGTCGAACGCGGGCGTGCTCGTCTTCTGGCCGGAGGCCGACCCCCGTTCCGCGCGTCTGGTCGACGCTTCTCGATTCGAGGAGCGCGCGAGATGGGAGCGCGGAACGAGGCAAGAGGCAAAAGGGAAAGAGTAGGCGATCCTCCTTGAGCGGGTCTCGCGACGACCCTGCTCTCGCTTGCGTAGACCCCGATACCACCGTTATGTGGATCGCGACCAGCCAGCATTCCAGAGAGATCGACCGGCGCGCGACCGAGGAGTTTGGGCTCCCGGCGAACGTCCTCACCGAACGAGCGGGTCTCGCAGTCTTCGAGGCGATTCGTGAGCTTCTGCCCGAAGGGGGGCGCATTTCCGTCCTTTGCGGCAAAGGTGGCAACGGAGGCGACGGCTTTGTGGCGGCCCGGGTGGCTCGCGATCACGGCTACCACGTGGAGTGCCTCGTCGCCTGCGAGGAGAAGGATCTCAACGAGGCGGCCCGCGCGCAGATGACCGTCGCCCGTGCCCTTGGGCTTCAGCCGATCTTTTACGACGACGCTCGGTGGCGGCGGCGCGTCGATTCGCTTGGCGCGCGAGATCTCGTGGTCGACGCGCTCCTCGGGATTGCCGCCAAGTGCAACGTGAAGGGCGCGATCAAGGAGGCGATTCAAGCGATCAACCGCGCTGGGGTGCCCGTCGTGTCGGTCGACGTGCCTAGCGGGATTCACGCCGACACGGGTGAAGAACTCGGCGAAAGCGTCTGGGCCCTGCGAACCGTGACCATGGGTCTCCCGAAGCCGTTCCTCTTCGAAGGGATCGGTCTTGAGCATTCGGGCCACTGGACGGTGGCGGAGATCGGCTATCCCGGCGTCTTGACCGACGCGCCGACCCATGCGCGTCTTCTGGACGAAAAGTGGGTGGGACAGCTTCTTCCCGAGCGTCTTAAAGCGAGCAACAAGGGGGATAACGGGAGCGTGCTGATCGTGGCGGGTTCGCATAAGCTCCGCGGCGCGGCGGCGCTCGCGGCGCGATCCGCCCTCCGGTCGGGAGCGGGCCTCGTGACCGTCGCAAGCATCGACTCGGTGTGCGACGCGGTTGCCGCGCAACTCCCCGAGGTACTTTTCCTTCCACTTCCCGAGCGGGACGGGGCGATCTCGCCGGACGCGGTCGACCTCTTGTTGGAGGCGGGCAAGAAGGCGAAATCCGCCGTGTTCGGTCCCGGCCTGGGCCAGACGGATGGCGTCAAGGAGCTCCTTGGCCGAGTTTGGGAACGGTGGGACAAGCCTTGCGTGCTCGACGCCGACGCGCTCAATGCGATCGCGCTTGGGGTGAAGGGGCCCGACTCGGAGCGCGTCTACACACCGCATCCGGGTGAAATGGGTCGGCTGATTCAGTCGAGCGTGGCCGAGGTGCAGACCGACCGTTTTCGAACGGTCCAGACTGCGCTTGCCCAGGTTCGAGCAAGCGTCCTGCTCAAAGGACCGTATTCCATCGTCGGTGAGCCGGGTCAGCCGATGCTCGTGAACCGCACCGGAAACCCGGGACTCGCCGCCGGAGGCATGGGCGACGTGCTGAGCGGCGTCATCGCGACGCTGATGGCTCAGGAGCTTCCCGCTTACTACGCTGCCG
>CAXUKB010000011.1:25853-27620 GCA_964251345.1 uncultured Fimbriimonas sp.
CGGCATGTACTGGCACGGACTTGCGGCCGACGGTTGCGCGGAATCGATCGGCGATGTCGGTTACGGCGCGAGCGACGTCGCCGACGCTCTCCCAAGCGCGCGAATGCGGATCTGCCGTCCTGACGCTAAATCCTGCTACGGCCGCTGCGACGCCGTCTAATCTCCCATGGCCGCGCCTGCGCGGCTGACCCCTGCCCAAAACTTCGCGCTTAACGACGCAAGCGAGACCAAGCTCAGAGCTTTCGAAACGAAGAAGGCCCTTCGATTCGTTTAAACCGAAGGGCCTTTTTAAGCAAGAGCGGGAGCCTACTCGTCGGCGTCGCGATCCCGCGGCGCGCGATCTTCATCGCGGCGGGGGCGGCGAGGGTATCCACCCTCACGGCCACGCTCGGCGCTCATCTCGATCACCACGAACGGCAGAAGAGCCATCTCGCGGGCCTTTCGGATCGCGGAGGCGATCATGCGCTGCTGCTTGGCCGTGTTGCCCGACTGGCGCGAAGGCATAATTTTGCCCCGATCGTTGATAAAGCGACGAAGGATGTTGACTTCCTTGTAGTCGACGTAGTCGATCTTGTTGGCGGTCAGGTAGCTGACCTTGCGGCGGCGCTTGCCCCGTCCGCGGCCTGCCGGCTCCGCGTCCTTATCCGGACGCGGAATCGCGGCGAGGGCCTCGGCTTGTGGCGTCAGTCTCTCTTGGCTCATGCTGAATGCGTAGATTACCCCACTCCTTGCGAAAATGTTGCCACCCAAGCCCCCAAAAAGGATAGCCGACGAAGGGGATCCTAACGAGATGGCCGACCGAGAACGAGTTTCTTGGGGTTAGAGTCCCTTCACCGAACCGCTGTCGACCAGCAGGCTCTGGCCCGTGATCGCGGCCGCGGGACGGCCGCAGAGGAAGGCGATCGCCGAGGCGACCTCCTCGGCTTCCGCGAAGCGACCCGTCGGCACCGTCGCTTCGCTTGCGGCGAGCGCCTCCTCGACGGTGGTGCCGTCTCGCGCGGCACGCACCTCCGCGAGGTGCGTCTGACGATCGGTGCGCGTGTGGCCGGGCAGCACCGCGTTGACGGTCACGCCTTGCATTGCGACTTCCTGCGCCTGAAGCTTCGTGAGGGCGATCAGACCTGCCCGAAGGGTGCTCGAAATCGGAAGTAGGGGCGAAGGCTCGCGGGCGACGAGGGAAGAGACGTGCACCACCCTCCCCCAGCCCACCGCCGTCATGCGGGGCAGAACGAGTCGGGCAAGTCGGACCACGTTCATCAAGGTGCCGTCGACACCACCTTGCCAGTCCGCGTCGGACATCTCGTTCAACGGACCGGCTTTCGGTCCGCCCGTGTTCGTCACGAGAATCGAGGGTTCGCCGAGGTCGTCGCGGGTCTGCTGAACCCACCATTCCAAGTCTTCCGCCATCGCGACGTCCACGACGTAGCTTCGCGTCTCCTCTCCGACGTCGGTGGCGGCGGCTTCCAGCCGCGCCTCGTCGCGGGCGCAGATCGAGACGAGGCAGCCCTCGGCCGCGAGCATTTTCGCCGTTGCCAAGCCGATTCCTCGGCTTGCCGCCGCCACCATCGCCACCTTTCCCGTTAACCCGAGATCCATGTCCCTAGTGTGACGCCACCCGTCGACCTCCACGGAGCGGTCCGGGCGTCAATCCGAAGCCGGGCGACGTCGAAGGCCCAAGCAGAGGACGCCGAGAGTAACCGCAACTAGAGGAGCGGGCTCTGGCGTCGGTTGGACGGTCGACTGCAGCGTCGTCGAGTTCCAGGGCAC
>CAXUKB010000012.1:0-26541 GCA_964251345.1 uncultured Fimbriimonas sp.
GCTGCCGACGAAAGGCGGCGCGTAGACCCCGGTGGTCGAGCAGACGACGGACTACGGAACCTCTCGTTACTGGCTCTGGCGGTTCGATCACATGGACGCGAATACGATCGAGCTCGACAATCTTTGGGGCAAGACGCCCGATGCCGCCGTGGTCGATCTCCAAACGGCGAACGATCCCACCGTGGGTCAGCCCCAATCGCCTTCGGACGTCGAGTTCGTCGTCGATCCTTATTTTCCTAAGATCGGCGTCGTCGATCCGACTCTACGGGGTCTTGCCGTTCACTTCGGCGGTCGAAACCGCGGCTTTCTCGATGGCCACGTGCGCTGGCAAAAAGACATCCGCCTCAACCCGTAGTTCAAACTGAGACGATGGTCGATCCGCTACCGGAAGGCACGCGTGTCGCCGAACGATTCGAAATCGGCACCGTTCTTGGGCGGGGCGGTTTCTCGATCGTTTACGACGTCGGCGATCTGCGACGAGGCGACCGGGCGGTTCTCAAAGAGTTCGTTCCTCCGGAAGCCGAGCGGCGCACTGAGGGCCTTTTGGATCTTGGGCCCCACGGAACAACGCTGCGCCACACCTTCTTGGCCGAAGCCCAAACGGTGGGACGTCTCCACCTGCCCGGAATTCTGCCCGTGCGGCTCGCCTTCGTCGCGAATGGCACGGCGTACGTCGCGACCGACGCGGTGCCCGGCGCGAAAACGCTCGACGATCTTCTTCGCCAACAGGGGCCGCTCAACATCGATGGGGTACTCGATCTCGCCTACCAGCTCATCGAGACGCTCGACGGCGTGCATCGGAAAAGGTTGCTTCACCGCGACGTGAAGCCCAGCAACGTCCTCGTAGGCCCGGATGGGCGGGCCTACCTGCTCGACTTTGGGGCAGCTCGAACCTGGAGCGCAGACACGCGTGAAGCGCACACCGTCCTTTTTACGCCCGGTTTCGCGCCACCCGAGCAGCACTCGCCCCTTGCGAAGCGAGGACCGACGACCGACGTTTACGGCTTGTGCGCGACCCTCTATGCCGCGTTGGCCGGACGTGCGCCCGCCGACGCCGTCGCGCGCGCGGGAGGCGAGGAGCTGATTTCGCTTCATGAGACGAGGCCCGATCTCGACCATGGAATCGCCGAGGCGATCGAAGTTGGATTGGCTCTTCGCGCAAGCGATCGCCCCCCCACGATGGGTGACCTGCGGCGCCTCTTCGACGACGGGCCCGGAGGCGGAGCGCTCGACACGCTTGAGTCGCTCGACGCTCTCCTTGCCCGTGCCCAGCGATTCGCGTTCGATCGCCGGGCCTGCCCGGCGTGTTCCGGTGTCCTTGAAGGGTCGCGTCCTCTCCGACAAGGAATTTGCGCCGTTTGCCACCGCGGACGCGTCCGGCCCCGCAAGCTCGGCGCTCGGGCCTGCCCCTTATGTCGTCGTGGCGTTCTCCAACGTAGAAACGGGCTGCTGGTCTGCGACTCGTGCGGCGGAACGCTCCAGTCCCAATCGGACGGACGATGGAAAGATGCCTCTTCGGGACGAGCGATGGAACTCGCGGAATGGACCCGCGTCGCCGCCGGACTGGATCCGACTGCCGGAGACTCGTTCTGCGATAACTGCGACGCGGATTTTGCCCTTCACGACGACCGTATCACCCTTCTCAGGGCTCCCGAGGATCCACACGGATTCGCCGCCGCCTATCTCGGACGATCCCTTCCTCAAGAGCGGGTTCAGTGGCTTGCGGTGGGTAAACGGAGCCCCCACGCCGGACTTGTTTGCGACCGGTGCGACACGGAGTTCGACCACGTGGGGCGTCTCTTGGCCCTCGTCGGTTCGCCTAACCGGCGGATCGACCGCCTGGCCGGCGAGACCCGCACCCTCGAGTCGTGGCATCGTCTCGCGGAAGGGCTTCCCGAAGCCGGAAGAGAAGCGGAGATCGAGGAACGTATCGGTCAGGCGCTCGCCGCGGCCTACCGAAGAGGTGAAATCGGCTTCGGCGAGCTCGCCTGGCGCGGCCAAGCCACCTATCTGGACCGACGGACCCTTCTCACCGTGCGCGAAGATAGCCTGCGGCTTGGCAAGGGGCTACGGGTGAAGCACCTTCCGCTTGCCGAGCTCACGGATTTGCGTTCGGAGGGTGACTCGATCGTCGCCGAGGGGCCGGAGGGTTCTTTCGAGATCCGGATCGAACCCGTCGAGTTCGTCGCCCACCTAACTTCGGGAGATCGGTCGGTTATACTCACCGCCTCCGACTTGGCCGCTCGGCTCTCTTGGGCGCGCCTTAACAGACGGTTTACCGTCGAGCGTTAGGGATTGCGCGAAGTGGAATCCCAGTACACTCTCCTCTTCCCACGATGAGCGAAGAACCTTCCCTGCGCGACGTCCGCCTTCAGAAGCTTGCCCGACTCCGCGAACTCGGCGCCGATCCCTACCGGATCGAGAAGTTCGAGCGCACCGACACGGCGTCGGGGCTACTCGACGGTTTTGAAGAGGGCAGGTCCGTGCGCTTCGCGGGCCGAGTCGTGAGCTACCGTCTAATGGGCAAGGCAGGATTCGCGCACCTTTCCGACGGGGAGGGACGCATCCAAGGTTACTTCCGAAAGGACGATCTTGGGGAGACTGGATGGGAAGTGTTCGGCCTGCTCGATCTCGGCGACCATGTGGGCGTCGAAGGTTATCTCTTCACCACGAAGACCGGCGAGCGATCGATTCACGTGCAGAAGCTCACCCCCTTGAGCAAGGCGTTGCACCCGCTGCCCCTTGGGAAGGAGAAGGACGGCGAAACGTACTCCGGCCTCAGCGACGTGGAGACGCGGTACCGGCACCGCCACCTCGATCTTGTGGCGAATCCCGACGCCCGCAGGGCGCTCCTCGACCGCGCGCGGATCGTGTCGGCCGTTCGCCGTTACTTCGATGGCGTGGGCTACCTCGAAGTCGAAACGCCCCTTCTACAGCTCCAGGCCGGCGGCGCCGCGGCTCGGCCATTCACCACGCACTACAACGCCTACGAGGTCGATGTGAAGCTGCGAATCTCGCTCGAGCTGTACCTCAAGCGCCTGATCGTCGGCGACATCCCGTCAGTCTATGAGATCGGAAGGGTGTTTCGCAACGAAGGCGTCTCGAACCGGCATAACCCAGAATTCACCCTGCTCGAATTCTACGAGGCCTACGCGAATTTGGAGGACATGATGGTTCGGGTCGAGGAGTGTTTCAAGGCGGTCGCCCTCGGCGTGTTCGGCAAGGCCACCGTCATTCCGCCGAAGGATGAGACGAACCCCGATGCGCCGATGATCCTCGACTTCGGCAAGCCTTGGAAGCGCGTCGATCTGTTAAAGGAGATCGAGCGCCACACCGGGCTGACCGCCGACGATCTCTCCGAATTCGACCGGGCGCTCGAAGCCGCCCGGACCGCCGACGTTCCTGCCAAGGCACGGCGCGTAGGCGGAGCCATCGACCTTGCGAAAGAACGAAACCTGGGTGGACTCATCGAAAAGCTTTTAGAGGTTTTTGTCGAGCCGACCTTGCAAGAGCCGACCTTCGTCGTGGGCTATCCCATCGAGACCTCGCCGCTCGCTAAGAAGGACCCCGACAATCCGCGCATGACCCGCCGCTTCGAGGGGTACGTGCTTGGCCGCGAGGTCTGCAACGCGTTCAGCGAGATCAACGATCCACTCGATCAGCGCGCCCGCTTCGAGCAGCAAGTCGCGGAGGCGGCGAAGGGCGACGACGAGGCCCATCCGATGGACGAAGAGTTTCTCTACGCCTTAGAGTCGGGAATGCCGCCTACGGGCGGTTGCGGAATCGGCCTCGACCGAATGGCCATGCTTCTCACGGGAGCGGAGCACATTCGCGAGGTGCTGTTCTTTCCCTTCATGCGCCCTATGGCGTAGCGGCGAAGCCGCTACGCCTGGAACGGACATCCCGAAGCCTTTTCCTTCGGGGCGTACTCGGGATCGAAGGGAGTCTCCTGCGTCGCAGAGGCCTTGGCGAGAAGAGCGTTCATGTCCTTCAGCCAAGAGGCCGAATAGCCGGGCCACATTTTAACGATGTGACCGTTTCGCGCCACCAGCGCGGAGTACACCGAGGCCCGGGCATCGAACGCCTTCATCAGGGCGAGCGAGGGCTCCTCCACGACGGGGTAGCAAGCCTTAAACTGAGTCGCAAAGTCCTGGGCTCCCTTGTCGATCACGCCGACGAACTCGACCTTGTCCTTGTACTTCAGAGCGAGCTTACTGAAAAGCGGCTGGGCGTCGACCGAGCAGGGACACCCGCTCTTGACGAAGATCACCATCTGCGGCTTCGATCCCTTTCCGACCTCGACCTTGGCCCCGTAGGAGTCCGTGCGTGAGAACGCCGGAGCTAAACGATTCGCTTGGGATTTCGATTCGAGTTCCATCTGCGCCGTGACGTAGTGATGGATCTTCCCGTACTCCGCGGGATCGATTCCAAGGGAGGCAAGGTCCGGTCCGGAGGACTCTGCGACAGGCTTGCAGCCGACGAGGAGAACGGCGAGCAGGAGCGGATGGAATCTCATGCCTGGTAAACAGCGTACCTGTAGGCGGGATGGAAGCGACGGTAGAGGCGGCAATCGAGCGTGCGGTGACGCGATTTCACCAGGAGCAGCAAGGACAGACGCCCGAGGTCTGCCGGGTATCGCTGTTGCCCGACATGGCGGTCGTGCGCTGCCAGGACGTCTTCACGCCCACCGAACGTGAGCTTGTGGGCACCGAGGCCGGACGAAAGCTCGTCCAAAGCGCTCGGCGCGAGCAACGGGCGTTAACGCGCCGAGAAGCGGAGGCGGCCATCTCGAAAGCGACGGGGCGGCAAGTGGCCAGAAGCTTCTACGATCTCGACGTTCGGGTCGGCGAACAGGTCGAGGTCTATGTCTTTGGTTAGCCTCTCGCGCTCTCGGCTTACTTTGGAAGGGCAAAGACCGCGTCTACGACCGACTCGGATCACCTTCGTTTGGCGATTCTCGTTCGGTACCGGCGGGGAGGTCTAGGCCCATCCGCAGCCTTCGCCTTCAGCTCTTAATCTCCCACCTCGCCTTGGTGATTCTGATGGCTGCCGTGACCGGATCGGCGATCTTCAGCTTCGTGCAACTAGGCCGGAGCGCCGACGGCGCCCTTCAGAACGATCTCGCGACCCTTACCGGAGCATCGAGGGTGGATGGCGCGCTCGCTCAGCAACGAGAGGTGCTTGCACTTCTCCGCTCACGGTCCATCGATCTTGCCGCGCCCGCTTATGGAACGAGTCGTTCGGAGTTGGCGGCGGGGCTCGACGACATCATGGAGACCGCGACGGAGCCAGAAGAGAGCGATCTTGCCGTCCAGTTGAAGGCGGACCTGAGTCGATACGATGAAGCGTTCGACCGTGTGTACCGGGCGAATCTTCCCGCGTACGTTCCGACCACCCGCGACACCGTTCGGCTCGAGCTTCTGCCGAGAATCGAGCGAATCCGCGCGATCACCGATCGGCTCCGGACCATCAATGAGGCTTCGATCCTCGCGAGCTCGCATCAGCGACGGATCGACGCGAACAAGGCGATCGAACGAACGATCGTGGTAACGGCGATCGCCGTCGTGCTTGCGGTTCTGCTCGCGATTCGTCAGAATCGAACCGCCGTCGAACCCTTAGCGAGCCTTGCCGAGCGAGCGGAGACGATCGCGGCGGGCGACTTCGCGGTGCGGGAGACCGCGCGAAAGGACGAGATCGGCGCCTTGGGCAACGCTTTGGAGGCGATGGCCGGTCGGCTCGACGAGGCGCGGGCACAGGCGCGAAGGCGGTTACAGCGGCTAGAGCAGATGAGCGACGCCGCTCTGGAGCATCTGTACGATCCGGTGATCGTCCTCGACGGAAAGGCGCGGATCGCTCATCTCAACCGGGCCGCCGAAACTCTCTTGGGCGCGATTCCAGAAGGGGTCAAAGTGCCAGTGGCCGAGCACATTTCGGACCGTCGGCTCGCCCGCGTCCTAGAGGGGGCGACGACCCGGCGTCGCGTCGAGGCAAGCGACGATGCCACTTCCCTCGTGTCGATCAAGGGACGGGTGTACCGCCTTCGCACGAATCCCATGGCCGACGAGACGGGCGAAGTGCTGGGAAGCGTGGCGGTGCTGGAGGATGTGACCCAGATGCGCGAGGTGGACCGGGTGAAGAACGAGTTTATCGGCGTCGCCTCCCACGAACTAAGAACGCCCGTCGCGAGTCTTCTGCTCGGCGCGGAGATGCTTCAGCAAGGCGCGTTAGGCGAACTCAACGATTCCCAGCGCCAGATCGTCGACATGCAGCTCGACGACTTAGCCCGTCTCCAAAAGCTGATGCAGGATCTCCTCGACGTGACGAAGCTCGAGTCGGGCTCCGTCCGGACTAACCGAACGCGCGTCCCGGTCGCCGACCTCGTGCGAGGTCCCGTCGAGGGGCTGAGAACCCAAGCGCAAGCGAAGAAGATCGTCCTTTTAGACGTAGGAACGGAAGGAAGCGGAGAGGTTTACGCCGACCGCGGCCAAGTGGGAAGGGTGCTCACAAACCTCGTTTCTAACGCAATTCGTCACACACCGGAAGGCGGAACCATCACGGTGCGGGCATTGCCGACCGAGGATGAAGTAACCTTCGCCGTCGAGGACACGGGGGTAGGAATTCCCGAGGGATATCTGGCCACGATCTTCGACCGCTTTGTTCAGGTACCGGGTGCGACGCAGGGTGGCGCCGGGCTCGGGCTCTCCATCGCCGGGAACATCGTTCGCGCTCATGGCGGACGAATCTGGGCGACGAGCATGCTAGGACAGGGGAGTCAATTCTTCTTTACGATTCCGCGAGACGCCGGAGCCACCGGCGGGGACGAAACGCTTTGACCGAGCGAATCTTAATTATCGACGACGAAACGAACATCCGGACCATGATCAAGCTTGCGCTTGAGCACTCCGGCTACAAAGTAGACGCAGCGGCCGACGGAATGGACGGCTTGCTCAAGTACGGCGATGGCCAGTTCTGGGATCTCGTGCTTCTCGACCAAAGGATGCCGGGGATGCCGGGGATTGAGGTTCAGCGAGAGATCTTTCGCCGAAACTCGAAGGCTCGCCTCATTCTCATCACCGCCTTTGGCACCATCGACCTCGCCCTAGAGGCGATCAGCGCCGGTGCGAGCGACTTTCTTCGGAAGCCCTTCACCGCCGAAACCCTTCGCCTCGCCGTACGTTCGGCTCTCGATCGGCCTGTAGAAGGCACCGGTGCCGTTCCCGTGGGTCGCGTCTGTCGTGAGTTCACGCGCACGACCTTCAACGGTTTCGGCTTCGAGCTTGAGAGCGAGCAGTCCGACGACCACATCGGCGACCTGACCTGCAACTTCTCCGTACATCGGTCGACCGAGCCAGGCAAGTCCGTTCGCGTAGTGCTTCCCGCTTATGTGATGGAGCTCGTAAAGTGCCACACCGATTGCGAGCACGTCCCGGGCGGCCACCGCTTCTGGAATGCTATGTGTGAAGAAGCTCTCGCCAATCATCTTTGGCAGCACGCGGCGCCGCCGGAGGGAGGCGTCCTGCGGATCGAGGATCTAAGCAGCGGACTTGAGCGTTGGCTCGATTCGATGATGACCGTCTGCACCGCCGAAGAAGCCCATGTCTGATCTGAAGAGCGGTGAGCTTAAGATCTTCCTGGGCTTTGCGCCCGGGGTCGGCAAGACCTACTCGATGCTCGACGAGGCTCGCCGGCGTAAGAAGCGCGGCCAGGAAGTCGTCATCGGCGTGATCGACGATCGGGGTCGACCCGACACTCACGACGCTCTCGACGGTCTCGACCGCATCGCCACGTTGCCGACCGGCGAGATGGATCTCGATGCGATCCTCGCCCGACACCCGAATCTCGTTCTCGTGGACGACCTCCACCATCGTAACGCCCCTGGCAGTAAGCACGAGCGACGATGGCAGGAAGTCGAGGCTCTTCGGGAAGCCGGAATCGCGGTGCTCACCACGATCAACGTCTCCCACCTCGAGAGCCTCAACGACCTCGTGCGAGACATTACGGGACATGTCGTCGAAGACACCGTTCCCGACCGGCTTCTGCACACCGCGAACGAAATCGAGCTCGTCGATGCGACGCCACAGGCGCTGCTCAATCGCTACGACCGCGGGACGATGTTCCCCGACGGAAGCGAACCGGCCAAGCTCAAGGACTTTTTTCGTTTGGGCAATCTCGTCGCGCTACGAGAAATCGCGATGCGCGAGGCGGCGGGACGGGTCGACGAAGATCTCGACGAGTACCGACGGGACAAGAACATCGCCCGCCCCTGGGCGACGAGCGACCGTGTGATGGTCGCCATCTCTCCGAACCGAGGTTCTCTCCGACTGATTCGAAAGGGGTGGCGCATGGGACAGCGGCTCCGCGGCGAGGTCGTGGGCGTTTACGTCGAAGAGGGCGGCATGGACGAGGCTCAGAAGGCGATTCTGAAGAGCGACCTTGCGCTGGCTCAGCGGCTTGGCATCCGGACGGAGTCACTGAAGGGCGAAGTGGCCGAAAGCCTGATCAAGTACGCCCAAGAGCACAACATCACTCAGCTCCTCATGGGTCATCCGGAGCGGAGCAAGCTCCAGAATCTCACACGTCGGAGCATCGTGCAGGAGGTTGCCCGCGCCCTTCGAAGCGTCGACATTACGCTGGTGGCGGCCGAAGCCCCCGCGTCTCACTAAGGGTTTTGCCCTTCCGCTCCTTAGGCAAACCCTTAGGAGCGTCTGCCCTGGGTAGCATCACCCTGTCCGATGTCAACCGCAAGCAAGCCCGAGACGCCGTTTAAGCGGTGGCTTCTCGAGGGCTACCAGAAAGAGCCCGAAGGTCCGTTCGAAGGTGAGCATCAACAGGGCCACCATCAGAGCTCTTGGTTTAAGGTGATGTGCCTGACCGGCGTCGACTACTTCTCGACGCTTGGCTACCAACCCGGGATTGCGGCCTTGGCCGCGGGAGCGCTGTCGCCCATGGCGACGGCTATCCTCATCCTGCTCACCCTGTTCGGCGCCCTTCCGATCTACCGGCGAGTCGCGATCGAGAGTCCCCACGGGGAAGGCTCGATTTCGATGCTGGAGAAGCTGTTGCCTTGGTGGCAGGGCAAGCTCTTCGTTCTCGCCCTCCTCGGCTTCGTGGCGACCGACTTCATCATCACCATTACGTTGTCGGCGGCCGACGCCACGGCGCACTTGATCGAGAACCCCTTCTTCAGCCACGCTCTTGAAGGCAAGACGATTCTCGTCACCTTAGGACTCGTCGCTCTCCTTGGCGCGGTGTTCCTCAAGGGCTTCAGCGAAGCGGTGGGCATCGCAATTGTGCTCGTCGGGGCCTACCTGTTCCTTAATGCCATCGTCATCGGGGAAGGCCTGGTGCGGATCGCCCACACCCCGGGGATCTTTCAAGGCTGGTCGGAGCGGCTCGCGCAGAACCACGGGGGGAATCCGCTCGCTCTTCTCGGGGTCTCGCTCCTGGTGTTTCCCAAGCTCGCCCTTGGACTCTCGGGCTTTGAGACGGGCGTCGCGATCATGCCGCTTGTGAAGGGACGACCGACCGATAGCGAGCGAAATCCTGTAGGACGGATCAAGAACACGCACCGTCTCCTCGCGACGGCGGCGATCATCATGAGCGTGTATTTGATCACCAGCAGCCTGGTGACGACGCTGATGATCCCGGCGCGAGAGTTCGCGGACGCGACTGCCTCCGTACCCGCGGGCAAGGCGAATGGCCGTGCCCTCGCGTACTTAGCCCACCGTTTCTTCGGTGAGGGCTTCGGAACCGTTTACGACTTCTCGACCATCTTCATCCTTTGGTTCGCCGGTGCGAGCGCGATGGCGGGACTCCTGAACATCGTGCCCCGCTACCTTCCCCGCTACGGCATGGCGCCGGAGTGGACCCGGGCGGCTCGCCCGCTCGTCTTGGTCTTTACCGGCATCGCGTTCCTCGTCACGATCGTCTTCAAGGCCGACGTTAACGCTCAGGGCGGTGCCTATGCGACGGGAGTCCTCGTGCTCATGACGAGCGCGGCGGTGGCGGTGACGATTTCGGCCAAGAGCCGAGGCGCCAAGCGATCGATGGTGTTCTACGGGCTCATCGCCGTGGTCTTCGCCTATACAACGCTCGCGAACGTCGTCGAGCGTCCGGATGGCATTCGCATCGCGAGTCTGTTCATCCTCATCATCGTCCTCCTCTCGCTCGTGTCGCGCGTCTGGCGCACGCTCGAACTTCGTGTCGACCGGATCGAGCTCGACGTGTTCGCCCTGACGTTCATCCGAGACGCCGTCGATCAGGGGCAGCATCGAATCTGTCTGGTCCCGAATCGTCCGGAAGCGCTAGACGAGGCGGAGTATGCACGGCAAGACCGCGAGGCGCGGGTGATCCATCGCCTTCAGCCCGAAGAATGCGTGCTCTTCGTGGAGGTCACGGTGCCCGACGCATCCGACTTCTCGGGCGTGGTGCGAGTCGCAGGCGTTCAGGTGGGCGACTACCAGGTGCTTCGGGTAACCGGCACCGCGATTCCGAACGCGCTCGCCGCCCTCTCTCTTCGTATCCGCGACCTCACCGGAGAGCAACCGCATCTCTACTTTAGCTGGGGTGAACTCAACCCGGCGCTGTACCTAGTCAAATACTTGCTCTCCGGACGCGGTGATATCGCACCGCTGACGCGCGAGATCCTGCGCCGTGTCGAGCAGGACCCGGAGCGGCGTCCCATCGTCCACGCGGCGTAAACGTCCACGGCCTCTCACTGCGCCTTACGAGAATCTTCTCGCAAGGCGCAGTGAGAGGGAAAGGAACGCTTAGGCGGCGATCTTCACCTTCGCCCAACTCGGGAGAAGTCGGGACGTCAGTTCCGCCTCGGTCGGCGGTGCGAGGACGGTAGCCCGCTCCATCGCATTCTCCAACTCCCGGACGTTCCCGGGCCAAAGGTGCACCCGCATCGCTCGCTCCGCGTCGGAACCGATCTCCAAGGCGGTACGCCCTTCCCGCTCCGCCGATCGCGACAGGAACAGACGAGCCAGCGGCAGAAGGTCTTCGGCACGCTCCCGGAGGGGCGGGATCGAGATCTCGACGACACGCAACCGGTAGAGCAAGTCGAGGCGGAACGATCCAGACTCGACGGCGGCGTCAAGATCACGATGGGTGGCCGTGACCAGCCGCAGATCGACCTTCGTGGCGCGGTTCGCGCCAAGTCGTTCGATCTCCCGCTCTTGGACCGCCCGCAGGAGCTTCGCCTGAACGGTAAGCGGGACTTCGCCGACCTCGTCGAGGAAAAGGGTGCCGCCATCGGCGGCCTCGAAGCGGCCCGCACGGGCCGACATCGCCCCCGTAAAGGCCCCCTTCTCATGTCCAAAGAGCTCGGCTTCCAGCAGCGTCTCGGGAATCGCGGCGCAGCTCACGGCGACGAACGCGTTCGAGGATCGGGACCCAAGTCGGTGGAGCGCCCGGGCGATGACCTCCTTCCCCACTCCGCTCTCCCCGCCGATCATGACCGTGGCTCGAGCATCGGCCACCTGTCGAACGAGCTCTTCCACCTCTTGCATCGCTGCAGACTCAGCGATGAAACTCGGCTCTTGTTTTGAGGCCGCCTTCTTTTCCTTTGGCAGCGCGGCCTCAATCGTTCGCTTCAGCGCATCAAGATCGAAGGGCTTCGTGACGAACTCGAGCGCACCGCCCCGAATCGCTCGGATCGCGAGGGGAATGGTGCCAAAGGCGGTCATCACCACGACCCCGGTATCGGGCCACCGGTCGTGAATCGTCGCCGCCAGGGCGAGACCATCCATACCGGGCATCGTCATGTCGGTCAACACGAGATCGGCGGGGCATTCCTCCAGGGCTCGGAGCGCACGCATCGCATCTTCCGCCGTGCGGACCGCGTAGCCTGCCTTCTCCAATGCCGCCTGGAGCACCCGCCGTAGATTCGGCTCGTCGTCTACGACGAGCAGTTCGCGGCGGCTCACGCGGCCACCCCCAGCTCCACGCGGAACGCGGCGCCTCGCTCGGGGTCTCCGACGACAACCCGACCGCCGTGCGCTTCCGCGACGCGCCGAACCACGGTCAGCCCAAGGCCGGTTCCACGTGGCTTCGCGGTCACAAAGGGGGTGAACAGGTCTTCACGTACTTCCGGCGAGATCCCCGGGCCATCGTCGGCGACCTCGAAGCCGTCTCGCCACACCGTCAGGGTAACCCGTCCTCCTGGCCCCGCCGCCTCCCTTGCGTTCCGGAGGAGGTTGCGGCAAGCTTGCTCGACGCGCAAAGGATCGATGCTCACCGTCTCTCGCTCCTGGATCTGGACGACGAGGCGAACGTCGGCCTCGCGGAACGCGCCGTCTTCGCGCGTCGCGAGACCGTGGAGAAGCCGTGGTAGGTCGGTGGGACGGGGCCGCACCTGCAGGGGACGCGAGAGATCCAGAAAACCCTCGCACAGCCCTTCCAATCGATCCGCTTCCTCAATGACGATCGACAGGACTTCAGGCGCCTCCGCCGCAAGCTGGGCGGCGGCCCGAATGGCGGCAAGAGGATTGCGAATCTCATGAGCGAGGATCGCCGTCATGCGTCCGATCTCCGCGAGGTGCCGTGACTCGGATTCTTTCCGCGCGAGGCGAGCGGCGGCGCAGGTGCGTAGCGCCAGACCGATCGCCATCGCAAAGTGACCCGCGACTCGTCGTGCCTGCTCCAAGTCGTGCGCGCCGTAGGCCGGCTGTCCTGGTTGTCGGCCGAGATTGATCACGCCGACGGGCTCTCCATCCGGAAGGATGAGCGGAAGCACCATCGCCGACGCGACATCCTCACGCCGAAACGCTCCGGCGTCTCGAAGGCGAGGATGATCGGAAGGGTCTCCGATCAGCAAGGGTTTCCTTGCGTCGATCGCTGCCTGCGCGACGCCTTGCCGAAGCACCGTTCCGATGGGAAGGGCGAGGCCACCGCGTTGCGCGGCCAGGATGTACTCACCCGGATCGCCGATGAGGAACGCAGAGGCCGAGTCAGCCTCGAACCATCGCTCCGCGCGGCCGAGCGCCTCGCTTAGAAAAGGGCGAAGATCCTCGCCTAAGGGGGCCAAGGCCGGATCGAAGAGTTCCCATGCGTGGGCGTCCACGCAGAGCTTATCGCCCGTTTGGCCTTCCGTTTCTCCCGCTAGGGTTGCCGGGTTAGTGGCCGGAGAGATGTGCGGCCAGTTCGTCCTTGCCGACGTGGGGCACGAGGCGCCACCGCTCGGTGTGCTCGACCGCCTCGCCGGGTGCGAGGCGGCGTAAAGGACCGAGCGTCTCCAACTCCATGAAGCTTCCTTTGACGAACACTTCGGTGTTCACACCAAAGTCAGGGTAAGTCTCCCCGGACAGGTATGGATAGCGCTTGACAAAGAGCGTGCCTTCTTTCAGATAGCCGGCCCACTCTCTCCGGTTCGCGAGACCAAGCTTTTGGGGCTCGTCGGAAAGCGGCGCGGTGGACATGCGAACCATTCGTCCGTCGAAAGCGAGCCTCGGATCGGTGAGATCGGTAAAGGGCCACAGAACGAGCGGTTGGGTCGGACGGAGGGCCTCTCCATGCGAGCGGAAGGGCTCGAGCGGGAGAATGCACGTCCCGCCATCGACGATTGTGAGGGCCCAAGGCGAAACTTCGATCGTCGACGGATTCCGATTGACGACGCGATGGCGGACTTCGACTTCGCTCCCTTTGGAAAGCAGGCCCACCGCCATCGACTTTTCGACTCCTGCCGCATCGGACCGCGCGGTCAGGCGAATGTTGAGCGCACCTTCGACCCGAATTTCGACGGGAAGGTCGTCGGGGGCATACGAGTGAGGGTTCGATTCCGGAGCCGTCCAGAGACGATGGCCGCCTACCGCTCGCCAAAGGCCCATCTCGGTCTTAAACTCGACGTCGGGGAAAAAACCAAAGACGTTGGGACCGCCGACAAAGCCATAGTGAAGGATGCGTGGCCCGAACGGCGCGGCGACGATCTCAACGTCGCCGTTCGTGAGACGAACGCAGTCCTCGAAGCCAAGGTAGTCGATGCGTTCCATGGTGCTCTGTGGAGCCCCCGACAGGATTCGAACCCGCGGCCCGCGCTTTACAAAAGCGCCGCTCTACCACTGAGCTACAGGGGCGTTCCTTCAGTATATCTATAGCTCGACGTTATCGATGAGCCGGGTTCGACCAAGCCGAGCCGCCACGACGATCGCTCCGTCGTCCGCCGAACCGGCGATTGGAACGAAGTTCGTCGAAGACACGAGGTCGAGGTAATCGATCTCGAACCCGGTGTGGTTCAGGCGATCTCGCGCTTCCTCCAAGACTCGCTTTGGCTCCTCACCGACCTTTATCGCTTCGGCGGCTCGGACCAAAGTCTCGTGTAAGCTCGGTGCAAGCGCTCGTTCTTCGGGAGAGAGATAGACGTTGCGAGACGACATCGCGAGTCCGTCCGCCTCGCGAAAGGTTGGGACGAACTCCAAAGCGACCGGCACGTCCAGATCCTCGACCATGCGCCGGATCACCGCGCACTGCTGAAGATCCTTTCGTCCAAACAGCGCGATATCGGGTCGAACTTGATTAAAGAGCTTCAGAACGACGGTCGAGACGCCATCGAAGTGGCCCGGGCGATGCGCCCCTTCGTATCGCTCCGTAACCTCGGGCACGACGACCTTGGTCATGGCGCCCCGTGGATACATCGTCTCAACGGAGGGCGCGTAAACGACGTCCGCTCCGACACTCTCCGCAAGTTCCGCATCCCGCTTGAGATCACGAGGATAGCGAGCGAAGTCTTCGTCAGGGCCGAACTGCGTCGGATTGACGAATATTGAAACGATGGCCGTCCCGCCATGTGCCTTCGCTGACCGCACCAGATCTAAGTGCCCGTTGTGAAGTGCCCCCATCGTCGGAACGAACGTCACGGGTCCCTTAAGGTCACGTAACTCCGCGGGCTCGTGAACGATTTTCATACTGCGTTCGCCTCCGAGGGGAACGCTCCGGTACGAACTTCCTCGGCGTAGCTCCTCAATGCTTGCGTGATGATCGCACGGCCTTCCAAGTAGGGCTTGGCGTGGCGGAACACCCTTTCGGAGAGACCCAGCACGTCGTGAAGCACTTGGATCTGCCCATCGCAACCGGCCCCGGCGCCAATGCCAATCGTCGGAAGGTCGACCTCCCGTGTGATCCTTACCGCCAGTTCAGCGGGCACAAGTTCGAGGACGACGGCGCATGCGCCGGCCATCGCAAGTCGGTGAGCGGCTTCGACGATCGCCTCGCCCGCGTCGCCCCTTCCCTGCACCCGATGACCGCCGAAAAGGTTCACCGACTGTGGCGTGAAGCCTAGGTGACCCATCACGGGGATGCCCGCGCGAACACAAGCCGCAACCGCTTCGGGATGATCGCCCTCGAGTTTCACCGCTTCCGCGCCGGCTCGGACGAGCGTCGCCGCGCTTTCCACCGCCTGAGCGACAGACGCGCCGTACGAGCCGAACGGAAGATCGCCGACGAGGAGCGCCTTTGAAACCCCCGCGCGGGTCGCGCGAACGTGGTGGACCATCCCTGCGAGATCGATGCCCGTCGTTTCAGGCATTCCCAGTAAGACGTTGGCGACGCTGTCGCCAACGAGAACGACGTCCACCCCGGCCTCATCGGCAAGGGTGCCGAAAGTCGAGTCGTAAGCGGTCACGCACACGATCCGCTCACCGGCCGCGCGCATGGCGCGCAGACGCGGTGCGGTTACCCGCTTTCCCATAGGTTAGAAGGTACCTACAGCCACGCCAGGATCTCCTTCGCGTGTCCCTGAGGGTTCACGTTCTCCCAAACGTGAAGCACGACCCCGTTCTCGTCGATAAGGAAGGTCGTACGCAGGATGCCCATCGATTTCTGCCCGTCCCGTTCCTTCTCGCCCCACACGCCACACTCGTCGGCGAGACGATGGCCGTCGTCGGCGAGAAGATTGAAACGGATGCCGTACTTGTCCGCAAAGTCGCGGTGGCTTTGCGAAGAGTCCGGGCTGATGCCGTAGACCGATGCTCCCGCAAAGTCGGGCATCGATTCGTTAAAGGCGCAAGCCTCCGCCGTGCATCCCGGGGTGTCGTCCTTCGGATAGAAATACACGATCGATTTCCCGCCCTTGAGGTCGTCGAGCGTTACGACCGCACCATCCTGATTCGGCAGGCTGAACTCGGGAAAGATCCCTCCGGACTTGAGCATCGCTTCCCTACTACCGGCCTTGCCGCGCGCCCGTTCGCACGGTACGCTCCCGGCGTGGACCCGCGCCGCCTCCAACGTCTTCTGCCGCTGGCGGTCTTCCTCTTCGCGCTGTTAGTCCGATTGCCGGGGCTTGGGTGGGGGCTCAAGAACGATATCCGAAACGCAAGCCTTCATCCGGATGAGACCTTCAACTTCGGTACCAGTCGCGCGGTCGTGCCCGCGCTCGGTCGATTCACCTCCCAGGGACTTCAGAATTTCTACAGCTACGGAACGCTCTTTCCAACGACGATCAGCATCGCCTCCGACGTTGCGACGGGGTACACCGGCACTCCCAAGACGAGGGAGGGCTTCTCTTGGGTCGATCCATCGAAGACCGACTGGGACTGGGTTTCCCGGTGCATCTTCGCGGGCCGCATCGTTTCGCTCTTCGCGGGAGCGGCGACGGCGGCGATCGCGTTTGCCCTTGGACGTCGAATCGCCGGTCCGATGGCAGGACTCCTCTCGGGTGCTTTCGTGGCGATCGCACCCGCGCACGTCGTCCATTCGCGGTTTATGACCCCGGACGTGCTCGCGACGGCACTTATCGGGGCCGCGCTCCTTTTCGCGGTTCGCGCGCTCGACCCGAAAGACGCGAAGGCGAGACTCTCTCCGGCCACCTGGTGCGGATTGCTTGCGGGGCTCTCCGCGAGCGTGAAGTACACGGGCATCTTGGTTCTGCTCTCGCTCTACGCCGCGCTTGCGCTCCGCAAACGGGAAGGCTGGCTGCGAGAAGCCTTGGTTGCCACCGGAGTGGCCGTTCTAACCTTCTTAGCGACCACGCCGGGCGTTTTCCTTGAGACCTCCGAGTTTCTGCACGACTTTACGTTCGAGCTGCGTCACACGGCAACGGGCCAGGAGCTTTTCTTTACCGGTACGGCGAGCGGTTTCGTGTTCCACCTCCTCAACCTCTTTGTGGGCGTCGGTCCGGTGCTGATCCTCATGGCGCTCGCGGGCCTCGGTTGGGCCGCTTACCGCCGCCACACTTGGTCCTTCGTTCTGCTCGCCTTCTTGTTGCCCTACTACGTCCTCATCGGTCGCGCCGAAGTGAAGTACATGCGCTACACGTTCCCGCTGATGGTCGGGCTCTCGGCGGGCTTCGGCTACGTGGTGACCGCCGCCCAACGGCGAGGATGGTGGGGGCGTGCGGCGGTAGCCGGTGCGATCGTCGGGATTGGAGGCGTTCCCGGCGGCGGCTTGCGAGACACCCTCACCCTGTCGCTCGGCATGGCGGGCGAAGATCCACGCGACGCCGCCGGACGCTTCCTTCGGACAGATCCCAAGAGCGTCGGCCTCGCCCGCGATCCTTGGTACTGGTCGGCGACACTCGTGCCAGACGGCGCGAATCCCCGGAGTTATTGGTCAGCGATCCGAGCCGAGTTGAGCACGAATACGACGCCGTCCATCGTCTATCCGCTGACCGTCGAAGGCGCTCAGACTTACTTCGACCTGCGTACCTTCGACCTCCATCCCGAGCGAATCGCCGTCTCGAGTTTTGAGGTGGACTATCCGGAACGTCTGCGGGGTCGCCAAGGTCTTCCGACCGACGAAGCCGGCCGCGTTGCGGCGGCGAACGCTTGGGTCGATCGACTGAAGGCGGAGTACGTGCCGGAGACAGTTTTTGCCAACGGTTCGACGTACGGCATCGAAGACATGGACTACGTCCGGCCGGTAGTGACGATATGGAAGCTCAAGACGCGCTGACCGAAGACGTGCTTGCCTTTCTGGACCACCTGCGCTCCGCGCGGGGGGCGAGCGAGCACACCATCGATGCCTATCGACGCGACCTCGCCAAAGCGACCGACGTCCTCCGCAACGCGGGAGTCGAGCGGTGGGAAATAGCGGAATCGCGCCACCTCGCCCTCTTCGAGACCTCACTCGCGGAGGAAGCGCGATCCACCGCGATGCGTCGAATGAGCGCGTTGCGATCGCTGCTGAAGCACCTCCGCCGACAAGGCGCCGAGCTCTCGGCGAACTTGCCGGCCACAGGGGGCTTGCGCCGCGCGAAGACCCTCCCGAAGGCGCTCTCCTACGCTCAGCTTACGACGATGCTCGACGGCCCCGATCTCGATACAGCCCGTGGCCTTCGCGATCGTGCCCTCATGGAGCTGATCTATGGCGGAGGGCTTCGCGTTTCGGAGGCAGTCACCTTGCCCCGTGCCGATCTCGATCTGGATCTCGCCACGGTGCGTGTGTTGGGTAAGCGCGGCAAGGTGCGGGTCGTCCCTCTGCCCGAGACGACGGTAGGGTGGATGGAGCGGTACCTCCGTGAATCTCGTCCGACACTGTCGAAGGCGGCGTCGCCCTTGGTGCTTCTGAGCGATACGGGCAAGCCTTTGGCCCGGCAACGCGCTTACACCGTGCTCTCTCGCTACGCCGAGGCGGCAGGGATCGCCACGTCGGTCGGGCCACACACGCTTCGCCATACCTACGCGGTCCACCTCGTCCAAGGCGGTGCCGACCTGCGCGCGGTGCAAGAGCTGCTTGGCCATGCTTCCATCTCAACGACGCAGGTCTACACGTCACTTGACATGGAAGAGGTTCGCCAGCGTTACGACCGTGCGCACCCGCGAGCTTAGTCGACGGCAAAGGCGGTTTCGCCGGTCTCCACCATGCGTTGAAGGTAAGGACGGCAGAGGCCGCAGTTGATGCCGCAGCCCTGATCCTCGGCCTCTTCGACGGTTCGAACGCCGCGTTGGCGAAGCTCCTCGAAGGTCACCTCGGCGCAGACGCAACGGCGAATCGGCAACGTGGGTTCAGAGGTCGGCATTCGGCGTCGCTTCCAGACCGATATCGTCCTGCTCGCCCCTTGCGAGGCGCGTGGAAGCGGCCAAACCGATCATCGCTGCGTTATCGGTGCAAAACTCGAAAGGCGGGGTGAAGAAGGCGATGCCCTCGCGCTCACACGCCGCTCTCAACGACTCTCGGAGCGCACGGTTCGCGGCGACGCCTCCGACCAGCGTCAGCGCAGGCAAGCCGTAGGCGCGGACGGCTCGGAGGGCCCGCTCGGTGAGGACGCGGGCGATCGTCGCCTGCAGGCTCGCCGCCGCGTCGGTGACATTCAGGTGTGCTCCCTCCTTCTCAGCGAGACGCAAAACGGCCGTCTTTAGACCGCTGAAGCTGAAGTCAAGCGTGTCTCCGCTGAGACCCTTGGGCAATGGATATCGATGGGGATCGCCGCCCTCGGCGGCCAGCTGAATCGCGGGACCGCCCGGATAGCCAAGGCCAAGCACCCGGGCCCCCTTGTCGAACGCTTCTCCCGCCGCATCGTCGCGGGTCGCGCCGAGGATGCGGTACTCCCCCGACGCGCGAACCTCGACGAGTTCCGTGTGGCCTCCGGATACGATCAATGCGGCATGAGGAAACGGGATCTCCCCGTCGAGCGCCAAGACGCTCATTAGATGGCCTTCGAGGTGATGAATCCCGATCAAGGGCAGTCCTCGGGAGAACGCGAGCGCTTTCGCGGCAGTCACGCCGACGCTCAAGGCGCCGACGAGGCCAGGCCGGTTCGTCACCGCAATGGCGGCGATGTGCTCGAGTCCGGTCGTTTGAAGGGCGGCGTCGATCGTCGGCAAGAGCGCTTCGACATGGGCGCGGGCCGCCGCTTCCGGCACGACGCCGCCCCATTGGGCGTGGAGCGCCATCTGGCTCGCGACCGCGTTCGAGAGGACGCGGCGGCCGACGACGACGGAGGCGGCGGTCTCGTCGCAACTCGTTTCGATGGCGAGAATCGGCCGGTCAAAGATCGTCAAGGCGGTGCCGCCACATTACGACGGCGTCCTCCTTATTGTCGGGGTAATAGCCACGACGGAGCGCCGTTCGCTCGAACCCCAGCGTTTCGTAGAGGTGCAACGCGGGCGAGTTACCCGCTCGGACTTCGAGGGTAGCGCAGGCCATGCCTTTGTCGCGCGCCGCCTTTAACAATTCCAACATCAGGCGCCGCCCGATGCCCTGCCGCTGAAATCCGGGAGCGACCGCTACGTTCGTGATGTGGGCCTCATCGATCACGAGCCAAACGCCCCCGTAGCCGACCACTTCGCCGCCCTCTAGAGCGACGCGAAAAAGGCCATGCGGGTGGTCGATCTCGTTTCGGAAGCTTCGTTCCGACCAAGGCGATCCATTGACCTCGTTTTCGATTGTAAGGATGGTGGGTAGATGTGCCTCGTGAAGGGCTTCGAAGCGGAGGGTCGCGGCCATCAGCCTCCCAGGTAGGCCTCTTTGACCTTTGGATTCGACAGCAGCGCCTTGCCCGTGTCGGCAAGAACGATCCGTCCAGTTTCGAGAACGTAGGCCCGATGCGCGATCTCCAAGGCCCGGTTAGCGTTCTGCTCCACAATGAGAATGGTTCGGCCGTCGGCGTTAAGGTCGGTGACGACCTTAAAGACATCGCTGACGAGCTTGGGGGCAAGGCCGAGTGAGGGCTCGTCGAGGAGAAGAATGTCCGGGCGAGACATTAAAGCTCGACCGATCGCAAGCATTTGCTGCTCGCCGCCGCTCATCGTGCCCGAGTTCTGCTTGAATCGCTCCCGCAGGCGAGGAAATCGATTGAGCACGTCTTCCATGTCCGCATCGACGCCCTTGTCCTTGCGGATGTAAGCCCCGAGCCGCAGATTCTCCTGCACGCTCATGTTGGTGAAGATCCGCCGTCCCTCGGGTGAATGGGAGATGCCGAGCTTCACGATGTCGTCGGGAGACTCGTCGGTCAGGTCTTTGTCCTTGTAAGCGATGGAGCCGGTTCGAGGGCGCAGGAGTCCGCTGATCGTCCGCAGGAGCGTGCTCTTCCCCGCCCCGTTGCTGCCGATGATCGCGACGATCTCGCCCGGGTTGACGTCGATCGAGACGCCCTCCAGCGCCTGGATCGCGCCGTAGAACACGTTGATGTCGCGGATCTGAAGCATGCGGCCTTTCGTTGATACCCGATTGCGTCGCTTTACGCATCTACAGCGGCAGGACTTGCCCCAGCGTTATAATCTTCATCCTTATGACGTTCGCTTGTCGGAGGTCGAGAGGATTGGCGGACGTCACCTCTTCCTTTCACTCCGGTGAGAGGAAGAGGACGGGAGATAGAGAGTCCGGGTGGATGAGTGGAGTGACCATCGCGGATCCTGACGGGCCAATTTCTGAGTCGGAATCACTCTCTATCCCCCGTCCCCTTGACTCTCCCGGCACGAATGATCCGCGAACGGAAGGGGTGACGCTGATCAAAGGCTTTCGTTTAGCCCCGAAATCGACCGTCTGGGTAGCGTTCGAGCAGCCCTAACGCACGGAGATCGCCGACCGCCTTTGCGGCCCAATGATCGACGGGCACATCGGAGAACAGACGGTCTTTCGCCGGACTCGATTCCCTTATCTGGGTCAGCAGGCCACCGAGTTTCTTCAGCCCGAATCCCTTCTCCACGCCAAGGGAATCCGACTCTTTTCTAAATTCCCGGCCTGCGAGGGCATACGACGGTAGCGTGTCGCCGAACCGCAGAAGCGACGCGCGCTGAACGTCGTTTCCCCTCATCGAGAGCGCTGTCTCGGAAAGGCGGATGCTATTCTGCACGATGGCATGGACCGCGATGGTGTATACGTACCGGCTTCCCGCTCGACCGCGGCCCATGACCTCGTCGTCAGGGTAGGCGGCGAGGACCCCTTCTCGGTACGCGAGATTCAACGTCCCGGGCAAGTACGGAAAACGAGAGTCGGGTCCAAAGCCTTTCCACTGCAGAGGGGCCAAGACAAGGGCAAACGCGGCGAACGTCAGCATCGCTTTACTTTAACTCAGAAACTACCGAAAGCCAAGAAATTCCGAAGGTAAAGGCGCGCGATGAACGGTCAAGGATCACGGCCGCACTGCGCATCCGCCCTCCAAAAGCCTAGAATATCTACTAGGTCTCTATGAAGCACCCCAAGTTCTCTCATGCGTTCGAGGTCGCCGTCGACCTTCCCGAGGCGCTTCTGCCCCTCAAGAAGCTCGCCGGCAACTTCCGCTGGACCTGGGACCACGATGCCCGCGACGTGTTCCGCTCCATCGACAAAGAGGCGTGGGACCGCTCGGAGCACAATCCGATCGCCTTCGTGAACAGCCTCGGCCGAGAAAAGCTCGAGCGGCTGTCGAACGACCGCTTCTTTCTGGAGCGGCTTAACGCGGCGACCGACGCGCTCGACGGCTATCTCAGGGCGGAAACGTGGTTCGACCGGACGTTTCCGGGTGAGCGGCCAAAGACGCAGATCGCTTACTTCTGCTTCGAGTTCGGCATCAGCGAGGGATTACCCATCTATTCGGGCGGCCTCGGCATTCTCGCGGGCGACCACGTGAAGGCGGCGAGCGACCTCGGGGTGCCGCTCGTAGGCGTCGGCCTCCTCTACAATCGAGGCTATTTCCGTCAGCGTCTGAGCAACGACGGCTGGCAGCAGGAGGTCTATCCCACCTACGACTTCTACCAGATGCCGCTCTCGCTTGCCCGGAGCCCCGATGGGCAGCCGATCCGCATCGAAGTCGAGTTCCCCGACCGCGTGGTGACGTGCCAGGTCTGGAAGGCGGAAGTGGGCCGGGTCACGCTCTACTTGCTGGACTCCAACGTGCTTGAGAACCAGCCCTGGGACCAGGGCATCACCGACGCCCTTTACGGCGGCGACGAGGACATGCGCATCCGGCAGGAAATGATCCTCGGAATCGGAGGAATGCGGGCGCTCGACGCGCTCGGCATTAAGCCGACGGTGTGCCACCTGAACGAGGGCCACGCGGCGTTCCTTTCGCTGGAGCGCATCCGGCAGTTCATGAAGGCGAACGGCGCCGACTTCCGGACGGCCCGCCAGGCGACCGTCGGGGCGAACGTGTTCACCACTCACACGCCGGTTCCCGCAGGATTCGATCTCTTCCCACCTGACATGATGGAGCGGTATCTCGGGCGCATGGCGCGCGAGCTCGACCTTCCCTTCTCCCGCTTCGTGGCGCTCGGTAAGCTCGATTCGCAGAACGCGGGAGAGAAGTTCAACATGGCCCTGCTCGCGATGAGCACAAGCAATCGCGTGAACGGCGTCGCCAAGCTTCACGGCGCGGTGTCGCGCGAGATGTTTGCCTCCCGATGGCCGAACGTGCCCGAGGACGAGGTGCCCATCGACTCGGTGACGAACGGCATCCACACCTCGACTTGGACCTCGCGCCGAATGTCCGACCTTTACGATCGGTACCTCGGTCCCGCTTGGCGGGAGCGGCCGGACGAGCCGGAAAGCTGGGTTCGCGTCGACGAGATCCCGGATGACGAGCTTTGGCACGAACTCGAGGTGCAGCGCACCGAACTCGTACGGTACGCCCGCGGGCGCCTGCGGAACTCGATCGAACGTCAGGGCGGGGGCCGGATGGAGCCGGGAGAGCTCGCGAGCGTGCTCGATCCGAGCATCCTCACCATCGGTTTCGCCCGTCGCTTCGCGACCTACAAGCGGGGCTCGCTCATGCTGACGGACAAGGATCGAATTAAGTCGATCCTTTACCACGCGGAGCGTCCGGTTCAGATTCTTATCGCGGGCAAGGCGCATCCTCGCGACGAGGCGGGCAAGCGGGTCATCCAGGACCTCGTGAACTTTATGGCCGAAGGCGCGCGCAACCGAATGGTGTTCTTGGAGGACTATGACATGCGCGTCGCCCGGAAGCTCGTTCAGGGCGTCGACGTGTGGCTCAACAACCCGCGGCGGCCCTACGAGGCGAGCGGAACGAGCGGCATGAAGGTGGTGCCGAACGGCGGTCTCAACTGCTCGATCCTCGACGGTTGGTGGGACGAGGGCTACGATCCCTCGCTCGGTTGGGCGATCGGTGGCCGCACGGACGTGGGCAACGAGGGTCACCAGGACTGGCTCGACTCCCGGGCGCTCTATCACCTCCTGGAAACGCAGATCGCGCCGATGTTTTACCATCGCGTCGACGGCGGCGTGCCCCGCGATTGGATCCGCATGGTCAAGCGATCGATCAAGGCGCACGCGCCTCGCTTCTCGACGGCGCGCATGGTCGCCGAGTACACGACACGGTTCTACATGCCGGCGAGCGCGTCGTTCCATGAACTGGCAGAAGGCGGCCTGAGCCGCGCTCAGGATGCGCTGACCTGGCGGGATCGGGTCTCGAAAGGCTGGCCCGACGTGCGCGTGGTCGAGGCGACCGACGACGCGGGACGCACGAATCCGCTCGGCCGGACGATCCACGTCACCGCGAAGGTTAGTTTGGGCGGGCTCAACCCCAAAGACGTCCGCGTCGAGGCGCTGGTCGGCAAGGCCGGGGCCAACCGCGAACTTCTAACCACCCGCGCCGAGGCGCTCGCGCCCCAAGCGCAGGAGGACGGCGTTTGGCGGTTTGACGGCGACATCGAGTGCGACGTCCCAGGCCACCAAGGCTACACGGTTCGCGTGGTGCCGTACCATACGGACGTCGACGTTCCAGCCGAGCTTCAGCTCGTCGCCTGGGAGTAGAAGCCCGGATAGCCGATCAGGGTTTCACCTTGATCTACCGCATCAGGGCTCGGTTACCAGCGGTTGCCGCCACGGTCACCGCCGCCGTAACCCCCGCTGCCGTAGCCACCTCCGCCGCCACTTGGACGGTCACCCCCGCCCTCGCCGCGCGGACGGGCTTCGTTCACGGTGAGGCGTCGCCCGCCCATCTCCGAGTCGTGCTTGTCGTTGATGGCCGTGTCGAGCTGGTTGGCATCAATGTCGATGAACGCGAAGCCGCGACCCTCGATAATGCGCGGATTTTGTCCGCCGTACGCGGAGAACTGAGCGATCAGCTCGTCTTCGGTCGCCGAGTAAGGAATGTTGCCCACGTAAAGGGTCTTGATCGCCATTGCTTTCCTCTGTATCCTGTTCGCGTTCTACCGATGCGGGGAGCGGGAACCAAGCTGCCGAAGCGGACATGGGCGCCGGAAGCGTGGAGATACGCCGCGTAGTATAGCGTATTCCCTTTTAGAGAGCGGCTCCGTCGGGCAGTTCGAGGTCGAGTCCGTCGTGGCGCACGACGACTCGTACGTTCGTCAGATCCAGCATCGGCGCCCGACCCACGGCGATCGGTCGGGCGCCGGACGCTCGCACCGATTCAAGGCCGGCGTCGGTGTCCTCAAAGCCCAAGCAGTCGTCGGGCGCGAAACCCAGCCGTTGCGCGCCCAGCAAAAAAGGATCGGGCGCGGGTTTGCCACGACTCACGTCCTCGCCGAACACCGCGAAGCGCGGCAGCGGCAGACCGACGGCGGCGAGGCGAGCGAGGGCCACGTCGGAGGTGCCTGATGTCACGATGCACCACCGGTCGAGCGGGAGCGCTTCCAAAAGCGCTCTCGCGCCGGGCAACGCGACGACGCCCGCGGTGTCCGAGCTTTCCAAGCCCCGTATCCACACGTCTTCCGCGTGGGCGTCGACGTGCGGGACGAGCTCGCGGATCGAGTCGATCGACCGACGACCATGGATCCGCGCCTTGACGAACTCTTGCTCAAAGCCGTGCTTGCTCGCGAACTGACTCCAAGCGCGATCCACCGCCGGAAGTGAATCGATGAGGGTGCCGTCGAGGTCGAAAAGCAGACCTTGGGCGCGGAGGATCATGCGAAAGAGAGTACTCGTTAGAGGACCAAGGAACCGACGAGGTCGTCGTGGCCCACGTAGAAGTGCTGGGACAGTTCTCCTGGTTTAAGCCAGACAAGCGCCGTCGGTACCCCTGAGAGCACGAACGAGGCGACCCGCTGGCCTTCGGCGACCGTAAGCGCGCCGCCATCGGCGGTCACGATGAGGTGGAGCAGGTCCTCTTCCCCCTCGAACTGGTAGCGGAAAGGACCGAGGGTGCCGGCGAACTCGTTCGGCTCACGACCCACATTGACGAGGGCGAAGCGATCGCTCGGACGGGAGAGCGCAGGATCGAAAGGAGGAAGGGCGATCCGGCGGTTCTCGGCGATGTAATCGAGAACTCTCTTGGCGATTTCATCGCGCCGCGCCCGTTCGGCTGCCGTCGGGGTCATTGCGGAAAGATGGCGGAGTCGGAGAGATTCGAACTCTCGAGCCGTTGCCGACTACACACTTTCCAGGCGTGCTCCTTCGACCACTCGGACACGACTCCCTGCCAACGGAATTATAGCATCTTAGGGGAGCTTTCGCGTCTCGGCGACCCGCTCGGCGTGAGGGGGCTCGATGAGGGGCTCCGCTCCGGCTTCGATGAGCGCTTCCCGCCCGGCGACCCACTCCCCGACCCCCACCCGCCGTCCGGCCTTGAGCGCGAGCCTTGCGAGGCGTGCCATGTTTCCGCCCTCCGCCACGCTGACGAAGTCTAACCTCCGGGCAAGCGACGCGACGAGACGGTCGCGAACTTGATTGTTGACGCCGATAAAGTTTGCCTCGAGACGGAACGGGGAG
>CAXUKB010000013.1:0-4476 GCA_964251345.1 uncultured Fimbriimonas sp.
TGCGTACCTCGCCTTGACCGCGCCCCCCCTCGCAAGCGCCTGCCGGTCCTCCTCCGAGCGTAGGAAGCGAGCTTCCCAGAGCGGTCGCTGGGTTGCGGGATCGACGGCGGGCAGGCTTCCGGACACCGCGTCGAGCCCGTAGGCCAGATTGGCGGCCTCCGTGTAGACGACGGCGAGGCGAATCGGAGTGGCCGCGAGCGGGTTGAGCAAGATCACCAAGGACAGAACGTTCCGCGATCCGAAGGGTTTCGACCCTCTCCGACTGGATCTCGCGCTCGGAATTAAGCGCGGAGTGCGCGCCCAAGGCCAAGCGCCGTCGGCAAGGGTCAAACGGAGACCCCCAAGCGGATCCCTCGTCCGGTCAAGCGGAAAGCGCCAGACCGGAGTCCTGCTCTACCTCGCGAACGGAGTTTCGTCGTAGCGCAAGAGAAGCTCCGAAGCGCTCTGGAAGATCGCCAAGGCTCCCGCCTCTTCGAGAGACTCGCGCGAGAAGCCGCCGCACAGCAAGCCAACCGTTCGTAGTCCCGCCTTTTTCGCGGCCGTGACGTCGTAGGGCGTGTCGCCCACCACGAGAACCCGCGCGGGATCGGGCTTGCCCAACTGGTCGAGCGCGACGAGGAAGATGTCCGGATCGGGCTTGGAGCTCTTCGCGTCGTCGGAGGTCGCCTGCTTCTCGACGAGGTCGCCGAATCCGATGAGCCCGAGGGACACCTCCAGGTCTTTGGCGCTGGCCGACGTGGCGATCGCGATCCGAATGCCGTCAGCCCTTAGCCGCTCTCCGAACTCGGGAACCATCGAGAACGGCTTAAGCTTCGGAAGCAGGTCCCTGTAGACCTCGCCCCGCCGCGTGCTCAGGGGCTCCTTGAGCCGAGCCAACTCATCCTCTGAGAAATAATCGGGCAGGAGATTGTCCCCGCCCTTGCCGATCGCTCCGCGGATGTCAGGCTGAGGAACGTCCTTGCCGAACTCGAGGAACGTCTTGCGCCAGGCGTAGGCGTTCGCGTCGTTGGAATCCAGCAGGGTGCCATCGATGTCGAAAATGACCGCGTCGAGATTGGGCAAAGCGGGCTTATGACAATGCCGCGAGAGGACGCGTTCGCGCAATGGCTGGCAATTTCAGAGAGTTTGACGAATGGGATCGAAACTGCAACTCACGCGGATGGATCGAGAAGCGGAGCCTTGAAACTCTTTGTCGCGATACAAAGGGGCTTCATTCGGAGTCCTGTAGCCGCAGGAGGGGTCGTGCCTAGGGAGTCGATGAATCGGGGCGACGAGAGCATCGCAGTGCCCTTCAATCGACACTTGACCGCGTCTTAGGTTCCGGGATAGGCCGATCCATCCTCGACGCGCGCTGGCTGGTTCGCATATCGATGACCGGCCGGGATCGCGATTCGGTCGAAGTCGCCAGCCAGCCGGTCGAGTAGCGCGCGGAAGTCTTCGCCCCGAAATGCCCTTCCATGCCCTGTGACCACGACCTCCGGTTTGAGAGCGGCCAGGATGTGGACGCTCGCACGGGCCTTTTCCCAGTCACAGGTGAAGTAAGCGGGCGGTCCTTGCAACTCGGGCTTTTGGGTGAGCGCGGCGTAGAGCGACTCTTGGTCGGTGGTCACGAAGGCATCCGCCGCGATGAGGGTGCGGTCCGACTCGCGCCAAAGGGCGACCTGGCCCACCGAGTGGCCGGGCGCGTGGATCCAACGCCAGCCCGGCATGCCGGGCACCGAGCCGTCGTCCGGCAGCGGACGAAGTCGCGCGGAGAGGTCGATCGGCCCTCTTGGGAACCTCCCGGAACTCAACGCGACCATGCCGCCACCGACACTCGGGTCGGGGGCAGGATAGGCGCTCCTCCCGTCGAGGTACGGCATCTCTAAAGGGTGTGCGTAAACGGGGCAGTCCCAAGCCTCGGCGAGTTCCTGCGCAGCGCCCACGTGGTCAAAATGCCCGTGAGTTAAAACGATCGCGACCGGGCGAGCCCCTTTGCCAAATCGCGCCTCGGCGGTGTGCTCGATCTTGCCTTCGGAAGCCTTCGTAACGCCCGTATCGACAAGGACCCATCTCCGATCTCCCGCACCTTCGGAACCCACATAGAGCAGATTGACGAAAACAATCCTTTGGTAGGCGAGGTCCGACCGAATCTCGTGGACCCCGTGTTTATCATCGTGCGGGCCGTCGGCGCGCATCGAATCGTCGAGGTTCAGGTGGAACTCGTCCATCATCGCGTTGACCCGAGGTGCCGAGCTAGGGTTCGGAGTGAAAGTGATAATCTCACGGGAGAGTGTCTGGCCCGCCCGCCGACCCTAGGCAAGGGACTCCGCCATGGTCCGCATCCGGATCTCGATGATCCGCGAGCCCTTGGGCTGGGTGCAGGCGAGTCGCACCGCCTCGGCCACGTCCTCCGACTCCAGCATCGCGGACGCGGCGACGGACTCTTCCGTACGGCCTTGACCGATGGCGAACTCCGTCTTCACCCCGCCGGGGCAGATGATGCCGACCTTGATGCCCTTCTCCCGAAGCTCGTTGTCGAGCGCCTGCGCGAAGCCGACTTGGGCGAATTTGGTGGCGCAGTAGACCGCCTCGCCCTTGAAACCGTAGCGGCCGGCCATGGATGAGATCATTTGAATGTTGCCCTCGCCTTGGGCGATCATCTCCGGCACGGCGTGACGCGTGAAGAGAAACGTTGTGCGCACGTTGGTGTCCACGAGAAGGTCGTACTCTTCCGCGCTCGTGTCCACGAGGTCCTTGTAGATACCCGCCCCCGCGTTGTTGATGAGGATGTGGACTCCGCCCAGGGCCCTCGCCGCCGCGACCGTTCGGACCGCCGTGTCCTCCTCGCGAGCGTCGCCGGCAACGGTTTCAACGTGCACTCCCAGCGCGCGGCACTCCTCCGCGAGAGCGTCGAGCCGGTCCTGCCGCCGGGCGGTCACGACAAGGCTCGCGCCCTCTTCGGCGAGCACCCGCGCGCTCGCCCACCCGATCCCCGCGCTCGCGCCCGTCACGATCGCCACCTTCCCGCCCAGCCTTCCCGACATAGGCCGTAGGACGGCGTGGCATCCAGGGAGTTCCGAACATTGCGCTAAACAATTGGTTCCGGCTCGCAAAGCCGCGACGGGCGCATGTCGCCCAACTCTTCAAGGGACAGAGCGGCTCATTTCACCCAAGGGGAGCGCCGTGCTTAACGGCACCCGCTTGCCACGGGCTTCACTCCTGCCGTTCGGTCTTACCGGCATCGGAGGGCGTCGTCGGCATGGCGTGGGCGGCGAACCAACGGGCTGCCTCCTCCTAAACGCCCCCGCCGTCCGTGTGGTCGGTGCCGTCGGGCGCCTCTTCGCCCTCCTCGTCGTCGGCGGCCTCGACTCCCGTGTCGTCTGTCACCCCGCCGCCGAGGTCGAGGTCGCTCGTTTCCGTTACGCCATCGTCGACCATCGCCGCGTTTTGGTCGACCATTGGATCGTTCACTTCTTTGCCTTCGCTTTCAGAAGCCATCGTGGCGTCGCCGTCTCCCGCGAATCCGTGGTTGAGCTCGTTCTCGCCGTCAAAGAGGACGTTTCCATCGTTGCTTGCCATGACCCGTTAGAGGCGAACTCGACGAGAATGATCCCTCAATGCTGTCGACTGCGTCGGACGTTGAGTCAGTGTCCGAAAAGCTCCAATGTAAGAGCCCTACGAAATGAAAATCGAATCTGCCGCGTCTCGCGCCCGCAAGCACTCTTCGCACCACTCGGCGTACAGCTAAGCACGATCAGATGCGAGGTTTCTCTCGAAAGTGAACGACTCTCGGACAAAGCGGAGAACGAGAAGTTCTGAGCGGTGCGTGTGCCGCATTTTCTTGGACTGAACTGCCCGCGCCCTGTTTGACGACTCGTTGCTTCGCGCGATGTGAATCGGTTCCCCGGCGGGGCTTAGGCGCGGAGCGTAGAGGCGGCCCTGACGGCCTTACTCCACGTAGGGCTTGACGCGTCCCTTTGCGACTCGCATCAGCCAGTCGTCAAGTCCGTACTCGCCGGGAACAGCCTGGATCCTGGGAATCAGGTAGCGCGAAAACCCCTTCGCTCCCGGCATGGGCGACGGACCGGCACCGGCGAGGAATGCGGCGGACACGACGATTCGCGTTTCCTTGTACGTAAAGCCCGTCAGGAACTTACGTCGGCGCGGCCCAGAACCATAGGGGTATGCCAGGGAGAAAGGGCCGGGCAGGCCGAGTTTGGTGAGAGCTAGGGCGCACCCACCGACCTCCTCTTCGGCCCGGCGGTCGCTCACCGCCCCAAGCGCCGGGTGGGTCAACGTGTGATTGGCAAGCTCGCAGCCCCACCCGCGCAGGATTCTCAGCTTCTTCGCGGCCCACTTCGGCTGCCCGAACATCATCGACGGGATGGCGAAGAACGTCGCCCGGACCGGAAACTCCGGGTGGCGCTTCGCGAAGGCAGCCCACAGCCCGAT
The DNA here is from genome assembly GCA_964251345.1 of uncultured Fimbriimonas sp. Lineage (GTDB taxonomy): Bacteria > Armatimonadota > Fimbriimonadia > Fimbriimonadales > Fimbriimonadaceae > Fimbriimonas. The sequence goes on from CAXUKB010000013.1 coordinate 4,435, forward strand.
CGCGCACTTCGGATCGACTCTCCCGTCCTTAGCGATACGGAA
>CAXUKB010000013.1:4486-9865 GCA_964251345.1 uncultured Fimbriimonas sp.
GAACTGCTCGACCGATGTGTCGTCGAACGTCATCACGACGGGCGAGGCGCCCCTCGGCAGGCGCATCCGGCCGGACAGCCAACTGCCCGCGGTGACCGGGCGAAAGCCCAGCCGGTCGAGCCCCTCGAGGTCGGACACGAACGCCTTGGGCGAGCGATCGTAGGAAGTCCGGGCGGACGAAACGCGATGGTACTCGGCCACGAATGCGACGCCGGCGTGGTTCGCGTTGCGCCCCAGCGCCGTGATCGGTTCGACCTTAAAAACAGGAGCAACGGCCGCGGGGCCGCCTGAGCACAGCAGGCGGGCCATGGGCGGACCGGAGGACGCGGGCAAGGTCTACATGGAGGGCGAGAAGGGACCGGAGCTGTCCATCCCGAACAGCGACCGAAGCATCCTTCCTGCAGATCTCACCGCCAAGGTGATGTCGGCGGCTCGAGGCGGTGCGAGCGACCGGTCGTCAGACTCAGGAAGCGGCAGCGACGTCCACTGCCACACCAACCACTTCACCGTCGCGCCCCAGATCCACGTCTCGGACAAGGTCGACCGCCGGAGCGAGGAGGCGATCCACGGGGCGGTCGGTGACGCCGTGAGGAGGGCTATGCGCGAGCTGCGATAGCGTCGATCGCTCGTGCCAGCCTGGGGTCGCGAGCGGCACGGGCGAGAAGGGCGGGGCGGGGCGAGCAGCTTACTGAGCGATCTCGCCGCTCGCGTAGGAAAGCGACATCACGGAGTTGCCGCCCCCGCGCTTCCACAAGATGATCGAGTCCCCGGACTGGTACTTGCCTCCGTTGTCGTTCCAGTACCAGCCGGTGTCGGGCGAGACGATGAACACGCCGTCGTTGGCGGAGGTGATCAGCCAGGCGTCCTGGTCCGGGTCGCTCGGGTCGTACGACTGCATGACGAGCTGCTGGTCGTTGCCCTGCGACGATACGGAGAGGGGGCTTCCTGTGCCGAAGTTGACGAAGGCAACGGCCCCGGAATCGCTCTGATCGCCGGTCGAGTAGACGATCTGCCACGTCTGGTACGCGTTGTTCGGGTCGTAGGTCTCCAGGGTCACGCCCCCGCCTTCGCCTCCGGCCGTGACGGCCATGTTTGCGTCGGGGGAGTTGGGGAGAGTAATGTTACAGTAGACAGCCATAGTCTTGTTCCTTTTACTGGAGGGCCTGGATGGCCCCGCTTCGCCATTGTCACACGAGTGGTCCGTCCCCACAAGGAGCTCTGGTGAGATCGGCCCTTTAGTCCCGTTCTCACTTCCGTCACGGCGGCCCCTTCGAGGCGGCCCTTCGCCGTCGACCGCCCTCGCGCCTTCCCCAAAACGTTTGTTGGGACCGCGGCGGGCAAAAGGGCCCGCGACCAAGGTCCCGAAGGGCCCGCTGGGCCCTTGGCGTCTGGGCCGGCGTGTCGTATCGTGTGGAGACAAGGCCCCGCGACGGAGCCTTGTGAGAAAACAACCATGAACAACGCCTCCCCCGAAACGAAGACGGCTGCCGGGCTCGCCTCGGACAAGGACCTCCTCGACGCCCTGCTCGCAGGCGCGGGCGGCAACCCGAGCCTGTCCGCCATGGCCGCCGCGGTCGCCGCGGCCTACGCCGCCTTCGACAACAAGGTCCCGCCCTCGCTGCCCGGGTACGACGTCGTCGCCACGATCGACGTGTTCGAGATCGCCGCGGGCAAGCCCGTCCTCTTCGGATTCGCGGCGGCGGCCCAGGACGGCAGCCACAACCTCGTCGCGCTCCGGGGAACCCAAACCCACGAGGAGGACTTCTTCGACGTGGACGACTGGGGCGTTCTGACGCCGGTCGCCTTCACCGAGCCGAACGGGACCGTCGTCGCGTGCGGCAACGCCATGGAGGGGCTGTACAACTTCTACGTTGGCACCGACCTCGGCGCGGTCACCTCGCTCGCCGAGTCGCTCAAGGCAGCGGTCGGGAAGCTGGACTCGTCGGTGCCCCTCTTCATGGGCGCCCACAGCCTCGGGGGCGCGATGGCGAACCTCGGCGCGCTCGATGTGGCGGTCTCGGGGACCTACGGCGGCAAGGCCCTCGCCCTCGTCACGTTCGGGGGGCTCCAGGTCGGCGACTCGGCATTCGGGCAGGCGTACCGGCAGCGAGGCGGGTTCGCGGTCCGCATCGTGAACCTGTGCGACTTCGTGCCGGCGTTCGTCGGGCTGACGAAGTGGAGCGCGAGCGACCCGTGCCCGTACGAGCCCGTTGGGCTGGCGGCCGCGTTCGGGTGGCAGACCTGGGACGTCTGGGCGAACCACTCGCTGGTCGACGCCTATCAGGTCGTCGTCGACCAGAGCCCTCAGGACATGGTGCTCTTCGACAAGACTGGGCCGTTCCCCGGGCCCCTGCCCTGAGCCGCGGCGCTCGCGATCCCCTCCGCCAGGGCCGCGCTCCACCCGGAGATGCGGCCCTCTTTCGTGACCAGACACCGACAGCCCCATGCAGATCGACTACGTGATCCTCGCCCCCTCGCCTCGGACGGGTGGAAGGGCTCGCACCGCATCAAGTCCGTCGAGGTCTCGACGGACTCGGGCTACCCGAACGTGGTGCAGCAGTGGGCCAACCCGCTGCGTACCTACGAGTTGCCCTACACGGACCTCGATCTCCCGGAATGGATCGGCCTGGCGGACTTTCACGTCCTGCGAGGCGGGAAGGCACGCGGCCTCCTCATCTGGGACGTCTTTCGCTGCTACGCGGTGGATCAACCGATCGGGATCGGCGACGGACACACCACGACGTTCCAGGTCGCCACGACGATCTCGGATGCGGCGAACTCCTACACCCGCAATATCGGCTACTTGGTGCCGGCGGGAGCGCCCCTGCCCGTGAACGTCGCGGCCATCTGGCGCGAGGATCTCACGGCGGCGATCTTCACCGTCAGCGACGCGGGAGCGGCCCGCGCCGACTTCACCGTGAATCCGACGACGGGCCTCCTGAGCTTCTCGGGCGCGGCCCCGGCGCTCGGGCACCCGGTCCTCGCGACGTTCTTTTACTACACCCCGGTCCGGTTCCAGAACGAGACCTGGGACTACACCACGAACGGCTTCCTCGGGTCGAGCACCCCGCCGCTCATCGAGATCCCCATTCCCTAGCCATGCCCCACACCGTTCCCGCCGGCCTGCTCAACCGCCCCTTGCGGTGCCTCGCCGCGAAGGTGGTCCGCGCCGACGGGGTGACGATCGGCCTCACCGACACCAATCAAAACTTCACCTTCGACGGCGCGCTCTACCAATACGCGGCGGGAATGACGGCGTCATCCATCCCCTCCGACACGACGGTTTCGGGCGGGGTGCTCTCGGTCAAGACCCTGGAGGCGAGCGTCGCGGCGGCGATCACCGCGAAGGACATCCGCGCGGGCAAGTACGAGGGCGCCGACGTGTGGATCTACGAGCTCGACCCCACGATCCCCGGCCTCGCCACGATGATGCCGGCGCAGGCGGCGATCGTCCGAGGGCGCTACCGAGTGAGCAAGGCCGAGATCAAGCGCGCCGAGAAGACCTTCACCCTCAAGGAAACGCTCTCCCTGCTCACCCAGTCCACCGGCCGCACCGTCGAGAAGCGGTGCGACGTCGAGGTGACCTGGAACAAGCGGTGCGACCCGTCCCAGACGCTTCGGGCGGAGTTCTCCTTCTCGCGAATGCTCCAGTCCGCGCCCGCGCTCGACACGCTGCTTTTCGCGGGAGATTCCCACGCGAGCGGCTACTTCGCCTGCGGCCAAGTCGTTTGGACGAGCGGGGCGAACGCGGGCCTCGCGATGAATGTGAAGGCACACAGCCTGCTCGCGGGCAACGTCGCCCAGATCGTGCTCTCGAACGCAACGGGCTCGGTGCTCACGGGCTACCCTCCCGCGGCCGGCGACGTGGCCACCCTCGTTCGGGGGTGCGACCGCACAGCCGCCACTTGCCAGTCGATCCCCAACCCTCACGAGGCGACCGGGACGAACTTTCCCAACTTTTAAGGCCTCGGGGTCAAGTGCCCTTTGCCCGACGACGTGATGAAGATCGGCCGTGGCAATTATCAATCCACTACACCGAAAAACGACCATGAACACCATCACCGTCAAAGACCTCACCGACGCCGGGGCGACGGACACGGCCCTCGACTTCTCGACCGGAGTCCTGAACCTTACGCTACGGGTCCGTCCGCACGCCGGGCCGGAGGTGGCCGCGTACAGGCGGTTGTGCGCGGCGATCACGGAGTCCGACGCGAGCAAGGTCGCTGGCAACGCCGAGAAGGACGCCGATCCTCTGGAGCGGACCATCAGGGGCCGCTCGGGCCAAAGACCCATCCGGACGCGCGTTGCGCCTATCATAGAGGCTGCATGGCCGCCGAGGAAGCCCAGAACACTCCGTTCTTTGTCGCGGGCGGCACCGTGCCCCCGGGCTCGCCGTCGTACGTGGAGCGCGCCGCCGACCGGGAACTCTACGAGGCGCTGCTCGCGGGCGAGTTCGGCTACGTGCTGAACTCCCGCCAGATGGGCAAGTCGAGCTTGGCGGTAAGGACCATCGCGCGACTGAACACCGCCGGGGTGCGCACCGCGTTCGCGGACCTCACCCGCCTCGGCGCGGCGGGGGCCGACCCCGACCGCTGGTACGCAGGGCTGCTGGTCGAGTTGGGCCGTGCGCTCGGCCTGCGCCCGCAGGCGATGGCCTACCTCAAGGCCCACGCCGCCGAGACGCCCGCCGGAAGGCTGTTCGGCTTCCTAGCCGACGAGGCCTTGGGCGACGCGCCGCTCGTCGTGTTCGTGGACGAGGTGGACGCCACGCGGACCCTCCCCTTCCCCGCCGACGACCTGTTCGCGGGGCTGCGGCAGGCGTGGAACGCCCGCGCCACCGATCCCCGCTACCGCCGTCTGACCTTCTGCCTCCTCGGCTCTGCGCTCCCTTCGGACCTCATCCGCGACGCGCGCATGACGCCGTTCAACGTGGGGCGGCGGGTCGAGCTGCGGGATTTTACGCCCGAGGAGGCGCGTCCCTTCGCCGCCCAGGTCGGCGAGGCGGCGCTCGGGCGCGTCCTCCACTGGACGGGCGGCCACCCGTACCTGACGCAGGCGCTCTGCGCAGACCTCGCCTCCCTCTCTCCCCAGGCAGGAGAGAGGGGCAGGGGGGAGAGGGAAGTCGATGCCTTGGTGCGGTCCCGCTACCTCGACGCACGCGCTCGGGACGCCGACGGCAACCTCGCGGACGTAGGCAACCGCCTGCTCGGCGCGGGCGACCCCGGCGTAACCGACGAGGATCGGGCCACGACGCTCTCCCTTTACGAGGCGATGCTTCGGGGCCGGCCCGTCGCGGACGACGAGGCGAACCCCGCCGCCGCGCGGATAAAGATGAGCGGCGTCGCCCGCGTCGAGGGCGGGCTCCTGAAGGTGCGCAAC
>CAXUKB010000013.1:9875-26530 GCA_964251345.1 uncultured Fimbriimonas sp.
CGACGGCAGCGGAAGGCGTTCTGGCGGGGCGCGCTGAGAACCGGGCTCGTGTCCGCCAGCGTGCTCGCCGTCGTCTCCACGCTGGCGGTCGTCGCGACGAGCAACGCCCGCCGCGCCGAGCGCGCCCAGGCCGAGGCCGATCGACAGAAGGGCCTCGCCCAGGCGAACGCCGCCGACGCCCGCCGCGAGGCGTCGGCGGCGAACGACCAGCGGACGGTCGCCCAAACCCAGAAGCGGGAGGCCGACCGCCAGCGCGACGTGGCGAAGAGCGCCGAGGGGAGCGCCACCGCCGCCCGGAACGCCGAGGCGAAAAGCGCCGCCGAGCTGCGCGTGGCCCTTGGGCTCCAGCGGAGCCTGCGCGGCCGGGCCGACGCCGCCGCCCAGGAGGCGACAGCCCAGAAGACGATCGCCCAGCGGAACGCCACGGAGGCGATGGTCCAGCGCAACCTCGCCCTCGCGACGAACCGGAAGCTTGAGGGCGAGTTGTACGAGAGCACCCTTCAGTCGATCGGAAGCACCTGGGAGCGCGATCCCGGCGAAATCGCGGGACTCGTCGCCTCTGTGGCGGGGCGAAAGGGCAAGGGATGGGAGTGGGGTTACTGGCATCGGGTTTCTAAGGTCGCCTACGCGATCCCCAACGATCCCTGGGGAAGATCCAAGGCGGTTCTCGCGCCAACTGAAGGGGCCGCTTGCCTCGTCTACGACGAGGCTTCGGCACAGAAGATCGATCCCAGCACGGGCAAGATCCTCCGGGATCTGTGGCACCTGCCCCCCGCGCACGCCGGTCGCAATTACGTCTTTCCCACCTTCAGCCGCAATGGTCGCTGGGCCATTCGCGACGACGGGCGGGGCAGCCTCGTCCTCCAGGATCTCGCACGCGGGATGGTCCGCCCTCTTCCGAGCGTTCCTGTAGGAAACGCCGCTCTCGGAATCGGAGTGAGCGACGACGGGCGCCGCTGCGCCACGGTCATCTACGCGACGACGCAACTCGGTGAAAGCGCTAAGAGCCCCGAGCGGCTGATCGTGTGGGACGTCCCCTCCGGTCGGGCGCTCGCCACCCGCACCTTGGCCGCGCCGTTCCCGTACTGCTTCGGGCTGTCGCCCGATGGCGGGACGGCGCTCCTGGACTACGAAGACGATGCGAAGGGGCTCGTCGGCGTCGCCGACTGGGACGTCGACAAGGACCGGATCGGCATGGTTTACACCTTGCCCAAATCCGGTGACTCAAGCATCCTCAAGGTCACGGCGACCTTCGGTCCTGATGGATCACGGATCGTCGGGTGCGGTTCGAAGATCGCCGTGTTCAACGTAGGCCAGTCCGAACCTCGCCTCGTCCTGAACGTTCAGTCGCCCTATCCCACCGCTTCCGTGTCCCCGGATGGTCGGCTTCTGGTGACGTCGGACGGGATGTCCGTTATAGGTCTGGATGGCCAGGCAAACCAGTCTCAGATCTGGGACTTCCGCTCCGGAGCACTCATATCTTAGGGCAGACGAGGAGCGGGCTCCTGGGGATCGACTGGCACGAGACCCAGCCTTACCGGGAGACGGCGGTCACTCCTGATCGCTTGCCAACGCCGACGTTGTCCAGCGCCGCGGAATCCCCTGATGGAGCGCCTCATCTCGATCCTGCCTTGAACGACGGGACCATCGTCTGGACGGACAGCCGGATCACCTACAACGGGCTCGGTCGCACGAACATCGCGCTCGACGTCTACGACGCAAACGGGGGACTTCTCGCACGCTACCCAGAGCGTGGCGAGATCCCGAAAGGGGAGACGGCCGTCGTCTCCGGCCCGCACCTCCTCGTCCACGTCGGGGAGCGCCTCGCGATGCGACGCCTCCCCGACCTGCGCCTCGTTCGTACATTTATCGGCGTCCGCGGTCCGATGCCCAAGGTCAACCAAGACGGGCGGCGAGCGGCGGCGATCGACGATCGGGGTGTGCTGCGTGTTTGGTCTGACGGCCCGAGCCCTTCAGCGGCGATTCCCACGGGCTTGGTCGCCACCCGTATTGGAAGCGGTGCGTCTGCCTTTACCGATCCTCCTTCCTGTCTCCTGTCGCCGGACGGAACACGGATCCTCGGCTACGACCGGACGCACCGCTTCAAGGTCTGGGATCTCCGGTCCCTTCGCCTCGTATCCGCCTGGTCGGTTACCCCATTGCGGGGCGACTTTGCCCACACGCAGTGGAGCCCCACGAGCAGTGCGGTCTTGACCCTTTCGGACAGGAAAGGTCTCGTGGACTACGATCTGGCGTCGGGGACTTCAAGGACGGTCCTATTGCCCAACGCTTCCGCGGCGCAAAGCCCCGTTTTCCCCGCCTTCTCGCCCAATGGGCGCCTCGTCGCCTTCTCCCTGGACGACGTCGTTGAGATCCGGTCCGCCCGGACCGGGCGCCGACTCTTCACGCTCGACACGCGCCTACCAGGCGAGAACCCCGGATCAATCGATCAAATTCGGGGCATAGCCTTTTCGCGGGATGGCCACCGCCTCTCCGTGCTCTACTACGACGGCCGGCTCCGGGTCTTCCGCGACGACCACTGACGCTACGCCAATGGGCACGGTGGCAAGGGCCGCAAGAAAGGGGGGCCGCGCCCGATTGCTTTCGAGCCTCGAAAAGGGTAAAAAGGAGACACATAGGAACGGGATCGGTGCGCCTCAAAGGGCGTCCCGGTCCCGTTCTTCGTTTAGGACCCCACCCTCCCCGGCAAAGGCGGCGAGTATCCCGAGGCCGTCTCCTTTGCCGGCACCGATTAGAAGACGAGGATTCTTGCGGCTCCGGAATCCTGAGCGAAGCGCTTTGCGTAGAGAGGCCATGCGAAGTCGCATCGCCGTCCTCCTCGCCCTCGTGCCGCTCTCGGCCGCCGTCCGCGCGCAGGGATCACCCGCGCCGGTCGTCGGAGCGCCCGTTCCCGCGCCCGCGCTAGCGGTGACGCGCTGGGTCAAGGGGACGCCGGTCGAGTCCTTCGAGCCTGGCCGGACGTACGTGGTGGAGCTGTTCGAGATCGGAGAGAGCTTGCCGAACGTGGTGGGCGCGATGAGCCGGAACGCGAAGATCAACGCGCGGGGACCCTCGACTCCGTCGTCCGCGGGGTTCGCCGCGTTCCTCACGGGCGTGGCCAGGGCGCACCCGGAGGTGACGGTGCTCGGGGTGTGCGGGCGGTCCGCCGTCCCGTTGGATCCTATCGGGGAGCCGGACCTCGCGGGCTTCGCAGCGTGGATGGGCGACCAGCTAGGCTTCGCCGTCGGCCTGGGCCAGCCGACGTTTCGCCCTTGGCTGCGCCTGCCGGGGGTAGGGAGGGGAATGCCGCAGGCGTTCGTAGTGCGCGACGGCATGGTCGTGTGGCACGGGAGCCCGATGGGCGTGGGCGAGGTGCTCGACGCCGACCTGCAGGCCGCTGCGGAGACCGCGCGGCGGCGCGGGCGTGCGGCGGGGGAGGCGATCCCTGCCGCGACGCGCCTAGCGGAGGGCGGCGACGTCGCGGGGAGCGTGGCCCTCCTGGCCAAGGCGGAGGCGGACCTCCCCGACCAGGCTGGGGAGATCGGGAGGTACGGCGTCCTCTCGCTGCCCGACGCGGCCTCGGAGGCGTGGGCGCGGGAACTCGCCGCGGGCGAACGGCCCGGCGACCGGGCGGCGCTGCTGGGCTTCGCGATGGCGTACTGGCAGAACCCCGCGCTGACGGCGCGGGCTCGGCGGGCGATGGCGATCGCGCAGGAGACCGGACCGGACGACTACGCTGCCCAGCGCGCGGCTACCGCGTTCTACCGGGACCTGGGGGACGATCCGGGGGAGCGGCGAGCGATCGCCCGGACGCTCGATCTACTGGCGACGATCCCGGCCGCGGACGCCGAGCGCGAGAGGGCTTGGATGACGAGGCGGCTCGCGGCGCTCGCGAAAGGGTAGGCGGCAGGCGGTGCCACTAAGCAGTCAGAGGGGCCCCCGCACTGATACATCACGGTTCAGCCTCACATCCTCACTCGACGGCGTAACGCGTACATGGCCCGTCATCTCGTCGATGTCGACCCGCCCGACTCCGAACTGCGGAACTAACCACGCCATGGTCCGAAGGTGTTCGCTCACCCGGCTCGTCCGGTACTCGCTCGGGCCTGTCGCGAAGAGCATCGGAAGCACGAGCTGGTCGGCGAGGTGTTCGTCGACGCTGGCGCCCATGGGATCGAACCCCTTGAGGGCGGACCAGGCGTTCTCGACGACGCGATCGGTACGAAGCCCCTTGCGTCCGAGGGCGGTGAATCCACCGTATCCGCCCTCGTAAGTCGCGGTTAGGTGAAATGCCATGCCAGGGCTCAGGGAAGGCATCGACGAGAGGACGACGCTCAAGGGCCACTCCGTCGCGTCCGCGCGGGCCTCGATTTCGAGCTGAGCTCGGTCGAGGATCCGCGTCGGTAGATCATCGCTTACGGTAACGATCGCAGACAGGATCTCTCGGGCGCCGCGCTGCACGAGAGCGATCGCCTCGATGGGACGCGGCAGGATCGTGGCCACGATCCTGCCGCCGCCCCGTGGGAAGAAGCCGACCCGCTCGACGGTTACTACGGTTGGCAGCCCCGCCGCCGCCAGGAAGACGTGCTGAAGATAGTCGCTCGACGGGGCGTGGTCGTTGTGTGTGCCGCCGACGATCGCCACCTCGGAGGCCGCGCTCGCTAGGAGGAGGGGCATCAGAACGGTCTGTAGAACAAGCGTGGTGCTGCCGGCGGTGCCCACGTCGAACTCGTAGCCACCTGGCCGCACCGCCGGACCGGGATTCATCTCGACCTCCGTCGAGCCCTTGTGGCCGCCGACCAAATCGCCTCCGCAGACCCTCATCGCGGCCTGGATTGCGGTAAGGTGCTGCGCCTTGAGCCCGGGCGCGGCGCGACCGGCGCGGATACGCTCGACCCGGACCACCAGTCCGGTGATCGCGGCGAGGCTCGCGGCTGTCCGGAGGATTTGGCCACCGCCCTCGCCGTAGGAGCCGTCGATGGTGAGCACCGCCCATTGTGCCCCGATGCGATCCATGAAGAAGGACCTTCTGCCCATGGGACCAGGGCAGGAAGTACTGCCTCTTTGGCTGCCGATGCAAGGCAATGACGGTCGAAGAGATCCGCAACCTCTCGACCCGCATCCTCGCCCTCGCGGAGAACTACATGGGGATCGACAAGGCCGCGGTGACCTAGACCCACGTCGTCAGCGCCGATACCGCGCTCGCCCAGCTCAAGGAAGGCGCGCGGACGATGGGCCTCGAGGTTGACCGATGAAGACGACGCGCAAAGCAACAACCCTTGGCCAGTGCCTTATCCAGACACAGGGCGCCTGCCCGAGTTGCGCCGCCTTCGCGATGGCGGTTCCGTCGGCGGTCGGAGAGGTGCAAAAAAGATTGGAGATGTCGGTCCCCAAAGTTGATGGCTAAGAGGTGCAAGGAAGTTTGCACCTTAACCGAGATGGCGAACCTTTCTCCGCCGTCTGCCGAGATGAGCAAACCTCTGTGCTCACCTAGGGATGGTGTCCAGGGATCCTCGCGGACTTGAGCCGTTTCGCAAGCGAGCGATCGGCTTAGGCTCGCTTGCGGCGCTTGACGAAAGCAACCGCCCCGAGACCAAGGGCGGCGAACGTGGCGGGCTCGGGCGTGGGGTTCGCCACGCCGTAGGTGAGGTTGTCCAGAGCGTAGATCTCACTGCTGAAACTCGGTCGGCGCTGTCCCGCCGACTGGAAGTCTACGGGGGTGAATGCCTGGTCGGAGACGACACCGAAGAAGCCGGTGCCGGGCTCCGCGAGGTAATCGGAGAGATCGACGGTCTGGCCCCCGATCGAGAAGCGCAGACCCGTGCCCGTGTTGGCCAACCCGAAGTCCGCTCCGAAGCCGTTGACGGCCGAGGGCAGCACGACGTCGAGGTCTGACGGGTTCGCCCCGAAGCTCTGCTCGCCATTGAACACTCCCCGCGAGATGGTGTAAGCGCCAAAAGCGTTGGAGATTCGGTAGTCGACCCCATTGTATAGGTTGTCCCCGTCCCCGAGCCCCCGGTCCGTGGTGAAGGTCTCGGTTGTGGTCATGGCGAGCTGCGCGAGGAAGGAGGCTCGGTTCGTGTAGACGGTCACGGCGGCCGAGGCGGCAAGGGCTGAGGCGAGGAGGGCGAACACGGAGGCGGATCGAAGGACGATGTTCATAAAGAACTCGGGCAGCCCGGCTGCCCGCACCATGCTAGCCCTCCTCGCCTCCTGCACGGTCGCCCGCGCGAAAATATGCGGTCAAACCGGACAGCCCCCGGCAAAGTTGCGGGCAGGTAACGCTAAGAAGCAGTGAGCAGTAAGGCTAGGAGGTGGTGAGCGGTGGGGCTTGGATGGCCCTGCGAGAGTAGAGTCCAGATGAGCGATTCGGCGAAAGGTTTGGAAACGAGAACGCCCGCTCAGGTCCTTAGACCGAGCGGGCGTCTCGTTTCTCCGGCGGGGCATAGAAAACCCACCATACTTTTTGGCAGGTCTCCTCGCGATCCTCAGGCAGTCCGTCGTCGGCGGGTCGCCGTGGCATGGCACGTTCAACGAGTTGGCGCGGAAAGCGAGCGTCATCTTGAGGAGCTCCGACGACTAGCGCGCTGAATGCGCCAATGGCTTTTCCCTAGTTTCTATAGGCGTCCTCTCCCTGTTTTCCTACGGGGACGATGAGTTGGATCGATGTCTTAGGAAAGCGCCTATAAATTGTTTGCTCCACATGACCATCGGCTGGGTTCATCGGCTGCACCAGAAGAACGAGCGAGTGTTCGTCCTCGGCCACGACCTTGCCGAAGAAACGGCCCTCTCGCGACGAGACCACGTTTCCATCGTCGTCGTGTTTCAGGAGGGGGTCGCCGGCGTCCACGAAAACACAGATGCTTCCACCTTCTAGTCCGCCAAACTGGCTCTTCACAATTGGGAGGCAAATGTAGCCGAAGTAGTAGGCGGACCCGCAGAGACCAACGAGTGCGATCGGCAGAACGCACGGGAACGCCCACCTCGTGTCCCTGTTAAGCCAGAGAAAGAGCGAGTAGAGAAGGTACAGGACCACCGACATGGTAAATGGAATGGTTAGCACCGACAGGAAAGTGAAGAGTCCGTGTGGCGAGTCTTCACTCACCAGAACGAAGGCGAGGTAGAACTCGGACACAACCACGACGATGGCGAACGCCACGATCTTCGGAGTCTCAAGCAAGTCTCCGCTCGTTTTTGGCATCGTCACCATGATTAACATCGCGAGGAACGCTGCGATCGACATAGCGAATACGAAGCCGACGATCACGGCAGACTCGCGTGTGATGGATATGCTTCCGACGTGGGTGCTTCCGATGGCTCCCTCTCTCGCGATGTAGCCCAGTCCGTAAAGGACCGCGACCAAGACCGCGGCGACGCCGGCCGTGTCCTTAAGGCTGAGATCGGGGCTCTCCATGCGCCGCGATGCGGGCGCGACGCCTGATGCACTGGGCTCATCGAGTCTGCTGTCGAGCACAACTTACATTACGGCGCGACTGTCTTCGCTGCGGACTATCGACCTATCGCAAAATGGCGAGTATCGAAGGGCTTAGCACGGCGAGAAACGTTGTGCATCCTGCGAACGCCCGTTCAGCGTAACGCCCGGAGATCATCGCGGAGCTGAGCCCAGCGGCAGGTACCTGCCCGCTACCTCACAGGGCAGCGCCCAGCGAGACGCAGATCGTGGTTGCCTTTCATGGTGGCGTTTTGCCCGAGAAGATGTAAAAGTGCAGAGCAATCTGTGACATGAAACAGGCTCCAAAAGGCAATCTGTGAAGACCTGTAGAACCCCTGCCATTGCATGGCATGCAGGAGGTCAGCGGTTCGACCCCGCTATTCTCCACCACCTTATCCGAACCTGAGAGAGGTTCCAAACGGGAGTTTAGCCGCGGCTAAACTCCCGTTTGTCTCTCATTCGGTCTCTCAGACGGGCGCGGCACACTGGTTGCATGGCTCAAAGAGCGGACGACATGGACGGGTCTCTCCGGGAGATCCTCACCGGGAGGCACGCCGGGAAGTGGCGGGTCCAGTACATCCAGGCCGACGACCTCGGGAGGAAGAGGCGCCTCTCCCGGCTCTTCGACACGAAGAAGGAGGGCCGTGACTTCCTCCAGTCCCTGCGGCACGGCGCGCGGGTGGAAATCGCGCGGCAGAGGGAGCTGACGCTCGGCGGCTGGTTCGACTGGCTCGCGGAGCACGACTGGCCCGAGTCGCTCGACCCGAAGACGATCGCCCTTCGCCGGGGACTCTTCAACCGCTACGTGCGGGCCGGACTCGGCGGCCAGCCCCTCGCCAAGATCAACCCGCTCGTCGTCCGCGGCTTCTACCGGGAGCTGATCGAGCGGGGCGTCGGGCTGCCGACGGTGCGGGTCACGAAGGCCTGCCTCGTCCGCACGTTCAACCAGGCCGTCACGCCATACGGTAGGGTCCCCGTAACCGCGGCCAATCCCTTCCAGCTGGTGATCAAGTCCTCGCCGCCGCGAAAGGCGGTGGCGATCACCCCGGAAATGGCGAAGGAGGCGCTCGCCTGCCCGGAACTCGACGCCGCCGAGCGCGCGATGCTCGGCATCTACCTGTTGGCGGGCGTGCGGCTCTCCGAGCAGATGGCGATGACGCGCGGGCAACTGCTCCTCGACCGAGGCCTCATCGTGGTGGACCGCGCGGTGAAGCTCAACGAGCGGGGGGGGCAAAGCGTCGGGCTTCCCAAGGGAGGCAAGAAGCGGATCTCGGTCATGAGCCCGACCCTTCGGACCATCCTCTGCCCCGTGGCCGAGGGATTGGGAGCTCACGACTATCTCTGGTCGTGCCTTTCGGAGAACAAGCCGAGGATGAAGAAGCGCACATACGACGCTTGGAAGGAGATCGTCCGGAAGACGGGCCTACCTGCGGACATGAGCCCCCACGACTGCCGCCTCTCCCACATCAACTGGATCGAGAAGCTTCTGCCGGAGGTCTCTCCCACGACGCTGAAGGAGCACGTGGGCCACGCGTCCGGGCGCACGGTGACCGAGATCAACTACACGCGGCCCCTCACCCCGGCGCAGGACATCCTGAGGAACGGCCTTGAGCGGCTGGTCTCATTTGAGTCATCCGCAAGAGATGTCGAGCGACCACATGAGACTCCAGTAGACGCTTGACCCATTGATTAACAGGTGGGCCAAAACTCGTCCATCGGTGTCTCAGGACATCGATATTAGGCTCAAGAGAGGAACTTTCGTTCTCCTGCCGTCTCCCGCCGTACATGAATTTCTCCCCGATAAACTGCGCACAAACTGCGGTTTTCCGGCTTATAATGAAAGGGAGAGGTAGACGGATGGCTGGCAAGGCGAGGCGCGAGAAGGGCACGGGAAGCATCTTCAAGAGAGGAGACGGGTACGTGGCGCAGGTGCTCGACGGTTACCGCGACGACGGCAAACCGCGCTAACGGCAGGTGCGCGCGAAGACCCAGTCCGAGGCGGCGAAGGTCCTCAACGATTACAACGCGAAGGTCGCGGCGGGCGTGCCGATCCCCGAAGGCAAGGACCTTCGCTTCGGCAAGTGGCTCGACGTCTGGCTGGAGGATCACGTGAAGCCCAACCGCGAGCCCAAGACATATGATTACTACAAGCTCTAGGTAGAGGCCCGGCTCAAGCCGCATCTCGGCGGCATGGACGTGCGGAAGATCCGTGCGGCGGACGTCGCCCGTGCGATGCGGCTGATCGAGGAGGAGGGGCGTCCAAGAGCACGGTCATGGCCGTGCGCCGGACGCTCCGCGCCGCCCTCAACGTGGCGGTAAAGAACGACCTGTGCGCGGACAACCCGGTCGTAAAGACCTACGCGCCCAAGGTCTCGCGCACGAAGAAGGTGTACTTCGACGCGGAACAGGCCCAAGCGCTCCTGACTGCGCTGAAGGGTTCGCCCATCGAGAACCTCGTCCTATTCACGCTCGCCACGGGCGTGCGGGTGGCCTAGGCATGCGGCACGACCTGGGCCAATGTGGACCTGGCGAAAAGGTCCGTGCTCATCGAGAGCCAGCTCCAGTGGGTCGATGGCGAACTCCGGCTCAAGCCCCTCAAGACCGACAAGAGCATACGGACCATGCCGCTCGTCGGACACTCCCTGGAGGCGGTGCAGGCTGAGCAGGCGCGTCAGGCGGTGGAGGGGTGGCAGAACCCGCTCGGTCTCGTGTTCCTCAACGCCCAGGGCAGGCCGATGGACCCCAAGTCCGTGAGCGAGCGGCTGCACGTCGCGCTAGAAAAGGCGGGTCTGCCCAAGGCGGGAATGCACTCCCTGCGTCACAGCGCGGCCACCTTCATGCTCATGGCCGGCCTCAACCTCCACCAAGTCAGCCGTTCCCTCGGTCACTCGCAGATCGCGCTCACCTCCAACCTCTACGGACACGTGCTCGACGGCGCGATGAGGGACGCGGCGGAGATTCTGCAAAACGCCTACAGAGAGCATTGATAAGGACCGTAGCCCCTCTGGACTATGTAGCGTCAACAAAGGGCTGCGTTTGTGTCCTCAGAACTTTATGGGTCTTCCGCTATCATCGAGCCTTGAATCCTGTAATATGATGGTGCCCAAGACGAAGGGTGCAGAAAAGGACGAATACATGGATGGCCCATCTTTCAACCAAGATGAAGTGAACAGTCGGCAAGAGTCTAGAGGTGGCTATCCGGAACTCATTCGGGATGGCGGTCTAGAGTTGGGCAGTTCGGTTGTCGGCGCCCTTGTCGGCTTGGCGCTGGGAGGAGCCACTGGCGCAATCGCAGGCGCAACGACAACCCCGGTCCTCACGCTAACCTCCCGTGTTGTAAGCAGAGCAGTCGAACGGCGTCGCGCGCGCGCTCAACGCGTTGTGCTGCAAGCCATAACGGATGCAGATCTCGATCCTGAAGGCGCCGTAGCCGCCTTGGACGCAGACGACGAGCGTACTGACAGCTTCATCGGTCTCCTCAAAATGCTGATGGAGTCCGATCCCGCCTTGGACCGAATCTTTGCCGCCCTACTTTCTCAAACGCTCACTGCCGATGGAAGGCAAATAGACCGCTTGCTCATCATCGGCGACGCCGTGAGAAATCTTAGGCACGTACACCTATGCCTGTTGACTTCTCTGTCTGAATTTGGCGGAACTCTCCCAGCGCCTGCGATTGCGTCAAACTTGGAAATCCCGGAAATAGAACTGCGTGGGGTCGTTCGCGATCTTGAGTTGCGAGGCATGATCAAAGACGTCGGCGATCATCCGACCACCTGGAAGCTTAGGGAGTTGGGAACGTCTGTTGTGCGCTTCGCCTCAGAAGCGACCCAGTGACAATGCATCATTATCTCAACAATGCTGGGGCGGGACTGATGAGCCAGACGACCTTCAGCGTCGTAGCCAACCATATGCGGCGCGAAATGGAAGTGGGAGCGGGGCTCTCGGCGCAGGAGGCGCGCCCTCAAGCCGATGCGTTCTATTCATCGGCCGCGCGTCTTATCAACGCCAACGATCCCGGAGAGATCGCTTTCATGGACAGCGCAAGCCGGGGCTGGAACATGGCCATCTATGGCTCGGGGATGGGTGCAGGAGACCGGATCATAACCCTATCGAGCGAGTTTGGAACGAATCTCATCACGCTGTTCGATCTTGCCTTCAGGGTTGGTGCCAGCGTTCAGGTTATTCCATGCGATGAGTCGGGCCGGTTCGATGTTGGCGAGGTGGAGGATTTGCTGAGGCGGGGTGCGCGAATGGTAGCGATCAGCCAGGTGGCCGCTCATGGGGCAATCGTGAACCCAGTGTGTGAGATCGGAGTTCTTGCAAAGCGTTATGGCGCGCTTTACATCGTTGACGGGTGCCAAGCCGTCGGACAGATTCCAGTCGACGCTCGTGACATCCAGTGCGATGCTTATGTCGCGACCGGACGCAAGTGGCTAAGGGGTCCGCGCGGGACGGGTTTTCTCTACGTTCGAGACTCTGCCCGGCTAATGCATACCCAGCTAGACCTTGGAGGAGCAGATCTCATACTCGAAGGCGAACTCAACGTGTCCGGCGTTGAGGTAAGGAAGGACGCCAGGAGGTTCGAACTCTGGGAGCGAAGTTTCGCATCAATGCTCGGGTTGTCTTCTGCGGTGAGCCAGTACCTTGAACTCGACGAAAGCGTCTTATCGAGGATCATCGAGCTTTCCGCCGAAATGAGACGGATCGTGGCGGCGAGCGACAGCCTTCGGATGTTTGGAGAGATTGAATCGGAGTCGGGGATTGTCGGTTTCTATCTGAACGATCCCAAGCGGGAGGAAGCCGTGCGCCGCATGTTTTCCGAAGCGGAGGTAGAAGTATCGACTATGAGTGACTGGGATTGCCCGTTGCACTTTCCTAAAAACGGCGCCAAGACCATCTTCAGACTCTCCCCCCACTATTACACATCAGATGAAACCTTCGACTTGGCATGTCGGGTGCTGCGTTCACTTTAGACTAAGCGGAGTTTCTTGTCATGAGTGTGCACGAGCCTGTTTTCGTTATGGATGTGCCAAGTCGGCCTTTAGGCGAGCACGTCAGCGTGACGGGGGACGTGATCGGCAAGCGCCGATGGCCGGACTACCTGGAGATAACCCTTCGAGATGCCACTGGTCGCATTCGCCTGTTAATATCTAACGATGTTTGTACCCGCGCCACCGAGAAGGATCAGAGTTGTTTTCATAAAAAGACACGGCTGAAGGTCCTTGGTAGCGTGTCGGAGCAATCCGGTGACCTACCTATCTTGAGCGATGTAAGCGAGGTCCACGTTCTCGGAAAGCTTAACTCTGAGCTAGAGAAACTCGACAGTGAAATGCGCGAGCAAGCATCTCGCATGCTAATGAGTAGGATACGCCGAAGCGCATCTCAATTCTTGCAAGATGAGTGCTTCGTAGAGTTTGAATCTAAAGTTATCTCCAGCCGGTGGGATGAGGAGGGTCTAGAGCCTTTGCGCGTCGTGTACCCTGGATTCGGAGCGCCTGTGACGCTCGCCACATCGCCTTCTGCCCAGCTTATGGAGTTTCTCGTAACGACCCAGGCGCAAAGGGCGTTCACCGTTTCCACGTCCTTCACTTCAACCTATCGGTTCCTTAACGGAGCGGCTGAAACCCGGATAGTTATGGCGAAAGCCAATGATCTGACCGCCTCGGAGCACGAGAAGATCATATGGGAGATTTCAAAAAGGGTGATTTCCCAGTTCGACAACAACGTGCCGAAGTCCCTTTCGTCTCCGGTTGTGGTGGAAGCCCAGTGGCCGGGCGAGTCAGGTCTCGCGGCCTATAGCGACTTCAAGCCGAGCAACGAGCTCACCTTGATCAGATACAAGGCCAGCATCCCAGCAGCTCGGGGACTGTGGTCTACACATGTCGACACCATCATGCACGTTGTGGACCGTGATAGCAACCTGCTCGTCGAGGGTTATAGAGAGTCACTAAGGGGGCAGAGGCACATATCGAGCTTGTGCCTCTACCCCGCCCAGTTCCTGGGGCTACTTCGTAGGGCTCCTGCTCGTCAGCTGATCGACTTGGGGAGGTTCAATGTCTGGGACGGCTGATTTGGGTGAGGGGCTTTCCTTTCCCGAGCCTTACGGGCACGATGCTTCAGAGTCCAAGCTCGAACGATTTTGGAGGAGCTTCCGAGGGCCATACAGCTTGCATCGGCAGAGAGTGAGAATGTTCAGCCCGCAGGCAGGCATGTCATTCGCTCCGATGCAATACACATTACGGCGCTTCACCCTACCGGAGGATTTGCCTTCGGATGACTGGATCGAGGAGAATCTTGTTCAGTTTGTCCGGGCGGAGTTCACGAGCGGCCAACCTCCCGAAATGCCGAGCGGATGGCCGCCTGAAGCGAAGCTGAGGATCGAGGTCCCTGAAAGGTTCCTTGAAGACTTACTCGCCGCCAGCGAGAACGCGGTTCAACAGAGCCTTAAGTCGCGTACAGGCAGCTCTTCACATGAGATAGCTGTTGGAATTTATGAACTTCTTTGCGATCAGGCGCTAGGGTCTTCTAAGAACCGTCAGAACAACAGCCTGAGTGATTTCGTCGATCGGCTCTGCCCCGCGATTGATGATAAGAGCCGACTCCTCTTCGTGTTACCCGGATTCCCGTTCAAAGATCAAAATCGTTTCCGCATTCCGTTCGAGGGGGGGTCTCCGGATCTAGGAGATATTGCTTTAATGATGCGATTACATCGACTAGCTTTATCGATGTACCAAATACACCCCTATGGGGTAGACGTGTTGGTACTCACGGACGGAGAGTTGTATCGCGAGATATTCGGAGTGTCGGCGGAAACCGTACGATCGTACGCTCAGCGCCTAATCACGTTGAGGAACAAGTTGAATCTGCAAGGCACGGTTTCCTTTGTGGATCTGAAGCAGCTCTTGGACCGCGCAACGGGCGAAAGCGATCGGGGAAATGCGATCAGCTTTATCCGCGACCGGATCGAGCATTTGACTCGGCAACCTAGTGAGAAAATGGAGCCCATCTTTCGCAGCCTTGTCCAGGGTATGAAGTGGAACTCGGAGTCCAAGCACAGTCTCGCGCAGCTTAGCGATCCGCTGTGCTGGAGTATGTTGCGGATGAGTGAGTATCAGGTGCCTGCAGAGCACCGGATGCTCTGGCATGAGATCGACGCTCGAGCGACCGAGGCAGCACTCCGTTACTCCGCGACCAATCTTTTCTTGCGGTGGACAAACCTCATTGAGCGATTCTTCCCTGGTTCAATCCGAGGGACGGTTCATCCGAAGCCTGGCCAGTTTGCGCTTGCGGGCTCCGGGGGTGCGTACGCATGGAACGGCATAGCATGGTCTAGTCGGTGGCCAACGACCATCGACAATGTGGAGGTCAAGCCGTGGTATGCCCTAGCCGATATTTCCGAACTCAAACAGGTCGTCTTCCAGCACTCAGGCTTGCCGTGCTTTTTTACGAAGGCGAGCCCTAAGCAGAACATAGCAGCCGCCGCGAAGGTGTTAACGCCTGGAGGGTGGATTCTCGGTGATTTGTCCGGAAGAGAGCTGTCCGTCGCTGACTCCGCCAGTTTGGCTCAACTAGGCTCCGACGACGAATACTTTTCCTGGGAAAGGAAAGCCCAACCCTCAAGCTATTTCTCTGAGTTGCTCAACTTCCGAGTCGAGCACTACAAGAAGCACGGCTTCGGCGTTCACGGTGTCTGGATAGACGGAAAGCTTGTCGGTCAGGTTGGCCTGCAGGTCCTTGACGAAGAATCTGATAAAGTCGAGTTCGCAATCTTTCTTGGGAAAGAGTTTGTTCACAAGGGCATTGGTTCGCAACTTACCAGGCATGTTATCCGTCGGAGCCGTGAATTGGGTCTATCCGAGTTGTACTTTGTGGTGAGAACTAACAACCCCGAGGGCATGGGATTAGTTCAAAAATTCGGAGGACGCTTTAATGAGACTAAGAATCATTTTAAGAAAGAGGCAAACGTGTATAGTATCGAGCTTAGGGATTGAGACGCTGTGCCAACCTGTTACATTACGATCTCCGAATCCGTTGAAAACCTCTCTGTGGATCAGATCAACGGCGTAAGGGACATCATCGCCGAGGGCTTGGACTCGAAGGCTCGACGTTTGGACCGAAATCACATCGTCGTCCGAATGCAGCGCTCTCTTCGACAACACATGCTCGGCGAAGTCGAGATCGACGTCTTCGCTCAGTTCTTCATCCAAAGGTTCCTGTCGAGGGATAAGCGAGCGATGGCTATATCGCGCCGCATTTCTCAGCTTCTAAACCGTGATTGTGCGACATGGATCAACATGGGGATCGTCGGCTACTCGCGGGTTACGGTTGGCGGCGAAGCGTTCTTTTCCGATTAACATTCTCGTAAATCTTGTCTCGACATCTTGAGCTTCGTGCGACGGCACTATGCGTGTTCTTTTGCATCGAAGCCGAGGCAACCAACTGGACAACCCGTTTATGACTGCTAAGTAAGTTGCGAGTATAACCCGGGACGGGAGTCATCGGGCGAAAGGAGCCTCGCCCCGATGACTCCCGTGACCGAGCCCGTCAGGAAGGGCTGTACCGGTTGTAGGCGGCGGCCACCTCGTCGAGCTCGCCGGTGGGCACGGGGGCCGCGAGCGGCTCTCCGGTGTACCGGAGCGTCACGGCCGGGCCTAGCCCGAGCTCGGCCGCCGTGTCCCGCCCGGGCACGCTCACGCGGCCCACGTAGTACGAGACGATCAGTTCCCTACGGAGACAGGACTCCTTGAACAGCCTGAGCGCCGTAAGGAGGTCCGGCGAGACGCTGGCGACGAGGCTCCGGCCGTTCGGCACCTCGACGGCACCCCGCCCTTGCGACAGGTGCATTTGGTGGCGCTCCCAGTCGATGCCGAAGACGAGCTCCTCGGCGACTCGCCCCTCCTCGTCGAGCCCGACGACCCACACGCGGCTCAGCCAGGGGTTCTGCCGCACGCCCTTGTCGATCAGCTCCCTGAGCGAGCCGAGCCGGAGGACGTCGGCCGCGAAGGCCAGGATGCCGTGGATGGCCTCGGCGCGCATCACGCGCACCCCGGCCTCGACGGTGACGCCGATCCGTGTCCGCGCCGTGCTCACGACACCGCCTCTCGGCCGCGGAGTGCCGCCCGCAGGTCTTCCGCCGGGATCATGCGGGCACCTTCGTCTCGGCTGGCGTCCCACGTCCCCGACATACTGAGCGACGCGTCCC
>CAXUKB010000014.1:0-13592 GCA_964251345.1 uncultured Fimbriimonas sp.
CGGTAAAGGCGGCGTCGTGGAAGCCGTTTTGGAGGTAATCGCCGACTTCCGTGGGCACCGGTGAGAGGAGGAAGGCGGCGAGCATGGCGACCATAGGGGTGAGTACGGTAAAACCGCATCTGTCGTGACGCCGGAAACGCTCGACCGTTTCGCCCCGCGCCTTCCCGCCTCGGCCGCCTTGCGGACCATGCGGCCCACCGAGGTGCTTGACGAAGCGCTCCGCACCTACCGGATTCTCGCCCCGGTGCTCTTGCGGCGAAGCGCGTTGCCCGCCGTGTTCGTGCTCGCGAGCGTCCTTTTCTGGACCCGTGCGTTCGGCCCCCGCCTGTTCACCACCAATTCGCCCGGCGACGTCGCGGCTCAGGTGGGGGAGGCGGGCTTCGTGCTTGCGGTCGGCCTTCTCGTCGCGGGTCCGCTTCTGGTGTTCGGCGTGGTCGAGGCGACCCTTCAGGCGGTGGCGCTCGCGGGCGCCTACCGCGAGGGGCGTTGGAAGGGCGAGGCTTCGGCCGCCGCCGAAGCGCGACGGGCTTTTCCCCGAGCGTTTGGGGCGGGTTTGTGGGCGTTCACGGTGGCGGCACTCGTTCCGGTCGTGTCGTTCGGCTTCATGGCCATCGGAGGCCTTCTCGCCGCCTCCACGCCATCGGGCGACGAGACCCCGGCCTTTCTCGCGATTCTGGGCGGCTTCGGGGTCTTTGCCGGATTGCTTTTGGCAGGTTGGGCGGCCGGCGCCTACGCCTTGGCCCCGGCGGCGGCCCTGCGCGGCGATGGCCCGCGGGAGGCCTGCCGCCGGAGCCGCCGCCTGATGGCGGGCGATGGCCGCGTGATCGGGGGCGGATCGACGATTTGGGCCGTCTACTTCGTGTTGCTGGTCGCCGCCGTCGCCGAGTGGGGCGGCATCGCCCTCGTACGGGAGTACGTTCCCTTCGCCAGCGTCGCGCCGGGCGGCGGCCTTTTCTCGGAAGCGTTAGGTCTCGCCGTTCCGTTCGTGGTGGCCTGGACGCTCTTGCCGCTTTGGGGCACGGCGGTGGCGGTGCTGGACGGCGAGCGCCGCGTGCGTAAGGAGGGCTACGATGTCGAGCTTTTGGCGAAAGGGTAACCGCGAAGGCGGAAAGAGGACATGGGGAGGTCGCTTCTCGATCTCTCTGCTTTCGCTTTTTCTCTCGCTCCTTCCCGCCTGCCTCCACGCCGGCCCCTACGCGGACCTCGACGCCCGCTTGCAAGGTCGATCCGACGCCGAGGCCGTGAAGGGACTGCGGAAACTCGTGGGCGACGATTCGGACGCGCAGTCGGCCCTCGACGACGGCCCTGCCGCCTCCCGGGCCTACGTCGCGTTGCGCGCTTCGCTCGAAGGCGCGCCGCCCGTTAAGGCTCCCCCTATCGGTCCAGGCCCGGGCGACGAGCGGCGGGCAAGCTCCTGGCTCCAGCAGGCCCTCGACCGTTTTCACACACCTTCCTTCGACGCTCCCGAGACGACCCGGCCGCATTTCGCCATCGGTTCCTGGGCGACGACCCTGATGTGGATCGTGCTTGGCGGGCTCGGCGGCCTCGCGGTGTTCCTCCTCGCCCGCTACGCACGGCTACCCGGCCTGCGCCGCCGGGTGAAACCGATCGTCGAGGAGGACGAGGCGCCACGCTCGGCCGACGCTTGGCTCGAAGAAGCGAATGCCCTCATCGCGCAGGGTCGCTTCCGCGAAGCGGTGCGCGGCCTCTACGTCGCGGGGCTGATGCGATTCGACGAGGCGGGCGTGGCGCGCTTCGACCGTCATCAGACGAACTGGGAGCATCTGCGCCGCATCGAGGCGAGCCCGAAAAAGCCCGCTGGCGCCGACGTGCGCGACGCCACCGGGCGGTTCGACCGCGTCTGGTACGGCCACCTCGACGCGACGGCGGAAGACGCCTCGGCGATGCGCGCCTGGTACGACACTCTGGTCCGTCGGTTGGCGGAGGCGAGCCCCGCGTGAGGTGGATCGCCGCGACTCTGCTCGGCCTCTTGGCGCTTGCTTACGCGTTGATCGTGTTCGCGGCTCCGAGCGCGGAGGTTCATCCCGCTCCGAACGACCGCGGTCTGGGTGGACTGTCCCTTCTTGCCGGCGCGCTGCGCGCCAAAGGGTACCGGCTCGTTTTCGATCCCTCTTCGAAACCTCGTTTGGGTAAGGCTGACGTCGCGGTCGTTCCGCTCTTGGGTACCCGAGCCGTCCCCAAGAACGTTCTGGCGTTCGTCCGCACGGGGGGCCGGGCGATCGTGTTCAGCGTTCCAGAACAGTTGCAGTCGATCGCCGGTCCCCAAACCGTCCGCGACGTCTTGCATCGCTCCGCGACGGTCGACGAGACGGCGTCCATGGCACCCAACCCGTCTTCTCCGCCCGGCATGGTCGCTCCGGTCGCCGCTTGGCGCGACGAGGACGACGATTCCATGGCCTCGCTTTCTCAACTAGGCAAGGGGCGGATGGCGAGACTCGCCGAGGGTGCCCTCGCGACCAACCGCTTTCTCGGACGGCGCGACAACGCCCGGGTCGTGCTCGCCACCGTCGGCTCGGTCGCGCGTCCGGGTGACCGCCTCGTGTTTGTGGCGGACGGCTACGGCGAAGCCGAGGATCTTGGGCCCGTCGAGGCGATCGGATCCTGGGCGGTCGGTGCCCTTTGGCAGTCGCTTGCGGTGCTTGCCGCGTTCGGGGCGGCACGAGGGATTCGATTCGGGCTTCCTTCCTCCGAGTCCAAGACTCGGAAAGGCTCGCGCGAACTGCTCGACGTGCTGGCGGGCCACTATCGCCGTGGCCGGCACACGGAGGCGCCCCTCCTTGCCGCCGCCCGCGAGCGGCCCGACGACGCCGAACTCCAAGCCTTCGCGGCCCGCGTCAAGGTGGCCGAAGGAGACGCGCGTCGCGTGTTGATCGAATCCGAGGCGCGGCCTCGCTCTCGACGACAGGTCTGATCGTTCCCCGTCAGGACGATACATCTCGGTTCTGCATATCGTAGACTATTGGGGATGTCGCCTCGTGGCCCCCGCTTTGTCCCGTTGGTGGCGATCCTGCTCGTCGGTTGCGGCGGAGGCGGGGCGCGGCCGAGCGCCGTGAACCAGGCCGTCGGCCTGAAGGGTAACTACACGGGAAGCTACACGCTGGCCACGAACGCGCGAGGTACGGCGGACGGAGCGGTCGTTTTGGACATTGCCGCCAATGGCGAGGCCGATGGAAGCCTCATCGTGACCGGCACGGTCTACGATTTCAAAGGGCGGGTCGGCAGCGACGGCTTGCTAAGCGCCCAAGGCGAGGGTATCGTCGTACGGGCCGAACTGCAACCGACCGACTCCGGGACGATGCGGACCCTGTCCGGACTTCTCACTCTTTCCGGCGAGGTCGTCGTGCAGAATGCGCGGGCAGCCCTGACGCAGGTTGCCGCCACAACATAGCGGACGCCCGTATAATGGGACATGCGTTTTTCACTGCTTCTCGTGGTTCTTGCCGCCTTTGCGGCGGTCACG
This sequence comes from uncultured Fimbriimonas sp., assembly GCA_964251345.1. Classification (GTDB taxonomy): domain Bacteria; phylum Armatimonadota; class Fimbriimonadia; order Fimbriimonadales; family Fimbriimonadaceae; genus Fimbriimonas. The sequence goes on from CAXUKB010000014.1 coordinate 3,482, forward strand.
AGCGCCCAGACGACCGCTGAGGTCAAGACCTACGGCAAGGCGTACGACGCCGCAAAAAAGAGCCTCACGTCGCGTCCGAAGGACCCTAAGTCCCGGCAGGCGTTCGTGGCCGCCGGCGATCGCTACGCGACGGCCACGATGATGTCGCCCGATCTCGACCGCAAGGTGAAGTACCGCGACGCGCTCCGGATTTACCGCGAGGTGCTGAAGGTCGACCCTAAGAACCACGAGGCGAAAAACAACTCGGACATGATCGTCTCGATCTATAAGCAGATGGGCCGCCCAATCCCTTAGTAGGCCTTTGCAGTCCCCGTCTCCTCCTGCCCTCCGCGCCGCGGAGCGCCGCTTTGCCGCGCTTCTGGCCCTCGCATGCGTGCTCGTCGCCGCGTTGCCGACGGCCTACGCGTTCCTCGCCACGCCCGCCGGGCTGCGCTACACGGGTTTCCAGACCAACGTCGACGACCACATGGTCTACGCCGCTTGGACCTGGCAGGCGGCCCACGGAGCGATCCTCTTCGACAACCGGTTTGCCGTCGATCCGCAACCGGGATTAACCTTCCATCTCTACTTCCTCCTGATCGGCCAACTTGCTCGCGTCGTCGGCGTGGTGGCGGCGATGACGATCGGGCGGCTCCTGTTTACCGGCCTCTTCGTGCTCCTGCTGGCGCGTCTCGTAAGGCGCTTGCGGCCCTCCTCCTACGGTGCGAAGCTCGCGTTGACCGCGGCGATCGTCGCGGGCGGATTGGGTTTTCTGCCCCTCTTCTGGCGACGGTTCGGGGCCGAGGGGCCGATCGACGTTTGGCAGCCGGAAGGCTTCGCCTCGCCGTCGATGCTGACCAACGGCCTGTTTATGGTGAGCCTGTGCCTCATCGTGACGGTCTTCCTCTGCGTGCTCCGCGCGCGGCGGGGAGGGCCGCGGCCGGTGGTCCTCGGCGCGCTCGCGATGGCGGCGCTGATGAACGTCCACAGCTACGACGCGCTTCTCGTGGGCCTCGTACTGCTCGGCTTCCTCGCCTCCTCCCTTGCGACACGAACGATGACCCTGGTCTGGGCCGGGCGGGCGACGCTGATCGTGCTGGGCGCATTGCCGCCCGCCCTCTGGTTCCTGCACGTCTTGCGGCTTGATCCGGTGTTTGCCGCCCGTGCGGCGACGGAGACGTTCAGTCCCAACTTCCGCCAAGTCTTTCTCGGTCTTCTTCCGCCGATCGCCCTGGGGCTAGTGGGGATTTATCGACGGTTGCCCGCCTCCCGGCCGGAGAAAGGAGCGCCCGACGAGCGGGTTCGTGAGATCGCCGGAGTCGCGCTCGCCGGCGTTACGCTGCTCACCCTTCTCTTGATGGCGGCGGGGCACCAACCCAACAGCTATTTCTTAAATCCCGTCGGCTGGTTCGCCGCCTTCGCGGCCATGGTCGGCGCGGCCGCTCTTCTCGCCGGAGCGTCGCCTGCCCGAAACCTGATCGTCTCCTGGGCGCTCATCGGCACGGTCGCGATCTACTTTCCCGGACTGTTCCAGCGCAAGCTCACGATGGGCCTGGCGATCCCTTGGGGCATTCTCGCCGCGCTTGCCGTCGAGTCGCTCATCCACGACCGCGAGCGTAGCGCGCGTAACTTAGTGACCGCCCTCTCGCTTATCGTGCTCGGCGGATCGGCCGTGCAGTGGACCTTCCGTGAGATCGGCTACGCCACCGCAAACGTGGCTTCCACCGCCCGCCACCCCGTCTATTTAGGGCCAGACGTGCAACGGATACTTGCCTATCTCCAGCACGGGACGGGGCGCCAAGTGGCGATCGCCATGCCGGGCGCGCCGCATCCGGTCGACGACGCGGAAGGACGTCCCATTCCGGACTTCTTCGTCACGCCTTCGCTGCCCGACGTCGCCCCCTTCCTTTCCGGTCTTGCCGGGGTCTATACGTTCGATGGCCACTGGAGTGAGACGCCGGACTACAGCGCTCGCGCGGGCCAAAGCACCCGCTTCTTTCTCGCGGAGCCCGTCGGCCATACCCTCCCGCTAAGCGACGACGAACGTCGCGCGCTCATTGCTCAATGGGGTCTCGACTACGCCGTCGCCCCTGTCGGAGAGGCGTTCGTCCATCCCGAGAGCCTAGGCGAGGTGGTCGTTCCCGGATCTCAATTCGCCCTCGTTCGTCTCCGACGCTGAGGAGAGGGATATCCTGTTCGGGTGCTTCCGATCGCGACCGTGTCGATCCGGACCGATCGGGCCCTCAATCGGTTCGTCCCGGCGTTCGCCCTTGGGGCCGGGATCGACGGCGGCGATTTGGGCGAGACGGGCCGGGTTTTTACCCCTCGCAACGTCGAGGCGATGAGGTCCGCCGGGCTGGGTGCGTTAACGTACCGTCTCCGAACCGAACTCGCCGGAGAGGCGTGGCACTGGAATCCAATCGGTCGCTTCAGTGCGGGCGACCGAGGCTATTGGACCTCGGAGGCTCGTCCCGGACGTTCCATCCAACGGAGCTTCGGCTACCGACTGCCTCGCCGCGGCGACACCTACGATCAGGCGAACAACGACGGCTACTCACGCCTAACCGATGGACGCTCGGATACTTTTTGGAAGAGCAACCCCTACTTGGACGATGCCCGTCCTCAGTGGGTCATCCTCGATCTCCGTCACCCCGCGGCCGTCGACGCGATCCGGATCCGCTGGGCCGATCCCTACGCTTTGCGGATTCGAGTGGAGTTCTGGGACGGGCGAAACCTGGCCGATTTCGGCGCCCCACGCGCCGGTCGGTGGCGGGCGTTTCCGAGGGGCGAGGAGAAGGGAAAGGGCGGCGATCAGACCCTGCCGCTCGGCACCGTCGGGAAGCCGGTGCAGTACGTCCGAGTCTGGCTTCTCGCCTCTTCGCACACGCCCCGAAACCCGAGGGATCCGCGCGACGCGAAGGGGTTCTCCATCCGCGAGATCGCGGTGGGCCACCTGAATGGCATGCGGTTCGTCGATGCCGTCCACCACCGGCCCGATCACGGCCAGACCGCCTGCTTCGTCTCCTCGACCGACCCTTGGCACCGCGCGAGCGATCGCGATCCGAACGTCGAACAGCCCGGCCTCGACCGCGTCGCCCGGAGCCCGCTCTCGCGAAGGCTCCCGATGCTGATCCCGGTTCCGGTCCTCTACGGCACCCCCGAGGATGCGTCCGCCTTCGGGCGCTGGCTCCGCGCTCGCCACTATCCGGTGCGAGCCTTCGAGATGGGCGAAGAGCCCGACGGTCAGATCTGCGCCCCGGAAGACTACGCCGCGCTCTACCTCCGGATGGCGGACGCGCTCCGCCGTGATTTCCCCCACACGGTCCTCGGTGGCCCTGCCTTCCAGACCGTCGAATACGAGTACGGCGGTTGGGCCTTAAGTCCCCTCTCCCTTCCGGGGCAGAAGGGAAGGGGTGAGGGGGAAACCTGGGTCGAGCGCCTCGCTGCCTCTCTGGTCGCCTGGGGCCACCTCAACGACCTGGGCTTCGTAAGCTTCGAGTGGTATCCCTTCGACGCGGTCTGGGCCGACCCAGCTCCCCAGCTTGCGAAGCACGAAAGGCTGCTCCATGCCGCCCTCGCTCGCCTCAAAGGACGGGGCATACCGCCGTCGATGCCCCTGTTGATCACCGAGTACGGCTACTCCGCCTTCGCCGGGCCGGCGGAGGTCGACCTTCCGGGCGCGATCCTTAACCTCGATCTCGTCGGCACGTTCCTCGCGGCGGGTGGCCGCGCCGCGTATCTCTACGGCTATCCTCCCGCCCCCCTAATGGAGGAGAAGCGGGGGCAATGGGGCAACCTCGCCCTGTTCCTCTCGGGCGACGACGGTCAGTGGCGGCACCGTCTCCCGACTTACTGGTCTGCCCGCATAATGACCCAGGACTGGTGCGGCGAGTCCCTCTTCGGGAAGGGGGCTCGCTCAACCTGCACTCTGCTCGAGACCCGCTCACCGAACCCCCTCGTCGCCGCTTATACCCTCCGCCGACCCGACGGGCGGACATCCGTGCTTCTCCTCAACAAGGATCCCCGCCGCCCGCAGAAACTCAGCCTCTCCGCCGACGGACGAGCCGTCGCCGGCGGGAACCTGGTGCAATATGGACCGGCGCAGTACGCCTGGAAGGCCGCGGGACCGAACGGCCGCCCGATCCGCTCGTTCCCCCCGGTGCGCTCTCGTTTCAAAAGCGCGATCACGCTGCCACCCTACTCGATGACGATTGCGACGTTCTGAGTTGGGAGCGCTTCTGTATTTGTGGTCGTGTCCCAGGGAGTTGTTACACCACTCCTTGGGACACGACCTGCACGAGATTGGGAGCCGATCGGCGACGGTTGGCTCCCGCATGGGCACGAGCACATCCAGCGGCTACGGTCATCGGCACAAATCTGCTCGATCAGACAGCGCCTAACGCTCACCCCGTCGCCGAATAAATCGCGCATAGAGGCGCGGATCGGCGATGTGGGGTTGCCCCTTGGCCCAGGTGTCTCCCGTATGCCGTTCGATCAGGATGTCGGGACCGGGGCGACCGGCGGCCCCGCACACGGTGTGCGCGATCCAGAACGGACCATCGAGTCGCGGCGTCGCGACGCCTCCGCACGCGCCCAACCGGGTCGAGTCGATGTGAAGTCCATCGCGACCTTGCCTCTAGTCCGCGACCTTCAGTACGCTGAGGAACGCTTCCTGCGGCAGCTCGATCGAGCCGATCTGCTTCATCCGCTTCTTGCCTTCCTTCTGCTTCTCGAGGAGCTTGCGCTTTCGCGTGATGTCCCCGCCGTAGCACTTGGCGATGACGTTCTTGCGGAACGGCTTGATCGAGTCGGCGGCGATGACCTTGCCGCCGATCGCCGCCTGCACCCGAACCTCGTACTGCTGGCGAGGAACGACTTCTTTCAGCCGCTCGACCATCGCCTTCCCCCGGTTATATGAGAAGTCTTTGTGGACGATGAACGACAGCGCATCGACGGGGTCGCCGTTGAGCAGAATATCCACCTTAACGAGGACCGAACTCTGGTAACCCGAGAGGTCGTAGTCGAACGACGCGTAGCCGCGCGTCGAGGAGTTCAATTTATCGAAGAAGTCGAGCAGGATTTCTCCCAGGGGAAGCGAGTAGGAGAGAATAACCCGTTGCGGAGTCGGATATTCCGTCCTTTTGTAGACCCCGCGCCGCTCCTGGCAGAGGTTCATGACCGCGCCCACGTACTCGTTCGGCACCATGATCGTCGCGTCGACCATCGGCTCCTCGATGCCGTCGATAAGGTTGGAGTCCGGCCAGTCCGCCGGGTTCGAGATGTGTACGACCTCGCCCGACTTCATCGTGAGGCGGTAGTCGACCGACGGCGCGGTGAGGATAAGGTCGAGGCCGAATTCCCGCTCGAGCCGCTCCCGCGCGATCTCCATGTGCAGGAGGCCGAGGAAGCCGCAGCGGAAGCCGAATCCCAGCGCCGCCGAGGTTTCCGGCTCGAAATCGAGCGAGGCGTCGTTCAGGCGAAGCTTGTCGATCGCGTCCCGCAGGTCCTCATACTGGTCGCCGTCCGAGGGGTATAGGCCGCAGAACACCATCGAGAGGGCCTTCCGGTAACCCGCCAGGGGCTCGTGCGAGGGGTTGTCCGCCCGGGTCACCGTGTCGCCCACCCGTGCGTCGCCGATCGACTTCATCGCCGCCGTCACGAAGCCCACCTCACCGCAGGCGAGGCCGTTGTCGACGGTCAGCCCCGGGCTGAAGTGGCCCGTCGAGTCGATGGGATATCGATTGCCCGTCGCCATCATCTGGATCGTCTCGCCCTTCTTTAGGTGACCGTCCTTCACCCGGATGTAGGCGACGGCACCCTGGTACGCGTCGAAGTGCGAGTCGTAGATGAGCGCGCGGAGCGGCGCGTCGGGGTCTCCGGCGGGGGCGGGAATCTTCTCCACGATCGCCTCCAGGATCTCGTCGATGCCGATGCCGGCCTTCGCCGAGCAGGGAATCGCATCGGTCGCGTCGATCGCCACCGCGCTCTCGATCTCCTCGCGCGCCCGCTCGATGTCGGCATGCGGGAGATCGATCTTGTTAATGACCGGAACGATCTCCAGGTTCTGGTTCATCGCCATCGAGGCGTTGGCGATCGTCTGCGCCTCGACGCCCTGGCTGGCGTCGACCACGAGCAGCGCGCCTTCGCAGGCCGCGAGAGCCCGCGAGACTTCGTAGGTGAAGTCGACGTGTCCCGGCGTGTCGATGAGGTTAAGCTGATACTCCTGGCCGTTCTTAGCGGTGTAGAGCAGACGGACCGCCGCCATCTTGATGGTGATCCCACGCTCGCGCTCGATGTCCATCGAGTCGAGCATCTGCTCCTGCGCGGTTCCCCGGATCGCCCCGCACCGCTCGATGAGGCGGTCGGCGAGGGTCGACTTGCCGTGGTCGATGTGCGCGATGATGCAGAAGTTCCGGATGTGGGACTGGTCCATGAAGGGGCCTGGGGGAGAACTTACAGTTTACCGTCCCCCAGGGCCTTCTTCGAACGTGCGACCTTAACGGCGCGGGATGTATGCGAAGTCGCCTTCGCAGCCCTTGTCGACCCAAATGCGATGGCCGGTGTAGCCCCACGAGCGACCTTGCACGCACGGGGACTGCGAGGTCTGTCGAACGAGCCGAACTCCGCGGTTCACGACGTCCTTGTGGTTGCGGCCATAGCGCTCGCTCTTGACGTGGACGCGAACCTCGTCTCGACCGAGGCGGCCCTGAGCCAGGGCGACGGTGCCCACGAGCGCGGCGGCGGAGACGGACGCAACGATGCGGTGAATGTTCATCGTGTACTTGACGTCATTTCCGCGGAAGCATGTTCCAAAGGCTCCGCCTCGATGCCGAAGCTTGCGAGTTCCGCTTCGATCGCTTGAAGGTAGCTCGCGGCACCCACGCCGTTAATCAAACGGTGGTCGAAGGCCAGTCGCATCGTGGCCTCCCGTCCCTTCGAGCCGTCGAACGGCGAGCCAAGGAAGAGGGTCGCCACGGCGGGGGGAAAGAGCACGGGCGCTGCGTCCGTGACGTCGTGGCCCGCGAGGCTGGAGATTAGGAGGGTCGTGCGGGCGTCCGACTGGCTCTTGCCCGCTTTCGCTTCTCGGTGTCTGATCCGCAACTCCTCTCCGAAAGCCGAAAAGCTCAACGCGTCGGCTTCGCGGATCACCGCCGTCGTGAGCTCGTCCTCCGGAAGGGCGATCGCAAAGCCCATGTCGACATGAGAATAACGGCGTATCGTCTCGCCGCGGGCAACGAGCGACGACCGGAACTTCGGATGTTTTTGGGTCGCCCGCGCCGCCGCGCAGGCGAAAACGCCGAACTCCGTTAGTCTCAGCCGCGGATCGAGTCTACGAAGCCGCGCCCTTGCTTCCTCGACGAGGGCCCAGGCGATAGGACGGCCGACGCTCGCGGGAAGGGGAATGTCCAACCGCCCGCCAAGCGCACTCCGGTTCATTGCCCTTTGCCGGTCGGACACGGGGAAATCCTCGTAGGTCGGCGACGGAGCCGAGACGAACGGTGCGGATTCCGGGACGGCTTCCGTCGAGAGCCGAGCGATAGGTCCGTGGACGTCGGCCTCCTGGCCTACCTCGACGCACCACTCGATGAGGGTGCCCCCGGTCGGCGACTCCACCGCCACGTTCGCCTTGTCGGTTTCGATCTCGTAAAGCGGTTCGTCGACCGCGATGAGGTCTCCCGGGCGTTTCAGGTGGGCCGTGACGAGCACTCGGCGCAAGCCTTCACCGAGTTGGGGAACGGTAAGCGTGACAAGTCCCTCGTCAGGCGCCGCCGCTTCGCCAACGTCGACCTTCCGCCCCGTTGCGGCGAGCGTCGAACGGATCGCCTCGGCGACCTCCGCGATGCTCGGAAGGACGGCCGTTTCGAGAAGCGGCGCGTAGGGGACGTGAACGTCCGCACGCGAGACAAGGACCGGTGCCGCACGAAGGCTTCCAAACGCGCGGGACACCATTTCCGAGACGATCGCCTGGCCAAATCCGCACGTCCTCGAATCTTCTTGCGTGACCACCAGCCGTCCCGTGCGGGCGACGGAGTCCGCGATCAGGTCCCAGTCGCACGGAACGAGGGTACGCGGATCGACGACCTCGACCCGGATCCCCTCGGCGGCAAGGCCGTCGGCGGCGGCTTCCGCGATCTCGACGAGGTTGCCCCATGCCACCACGGTGGCGTCGGTTCCCTTCCGAACGATCCGTCCGCGCCCCCAAGGCAGCGCCTCGCCGACGTCGGGAAGGCCTTCGGCGCGCAGCAGATGCTTCGGTAGGAGTACGAGCGACGGGTCATCGCCATGCATCGCCGCCCAAAGCAGACCGGCCGCGTCGCCTGGCGTCGAGGGCACCGCGACGCGAAGCCCGTTCAAACTCGCGAACAGACCTTCGTTGCTTTGGCTGTGCCACATTCCGCCGCCTGGGAGGTAGGCCCCGTAGGGTGCGTAAAGAACAAGCGGACAGGTCCAGTCGCCTTTCGTCCGCCACCGCAGGTTCGTGACCTGGCTCACGATCTGGTTGAATGCGGGACCGACGAAGTCGATAAATTGCAGTTCGAAGACGGGGCGCCAACCGGCGGCGGCGAGACCCACGGCCGTGCCGACGATCGTCGCCTCGGCAAGCGGCGAGTTCACCACCCGATTGGGAAAGTCGTCCGACAATCCCTTGGTGATGCCGAAGACCCCGCCCTTGGGGTCCTCCACATCCTCGCCAAAGAGGACGACGCGCGGATTGGCGGACAGTCCGGCTCGAAGCGTTCCATTCACCGCCTGGAGCATGGTCGCAGCGTTGGGCGGAACGCTTGGGGGGCGGTCGCCGTTCGGTTCTGAGTAGAGGTACGCCTCGACACCCCGCGGATCGGGCCCTTCTTCCTTGGCGACGAGTTCGTACGCCCGGCGCACCTCCTCTTCCGTTTCGCGCCGCATGACCTCCCAACCCGCGTCGTCCAGCGTGCCCGATTCGATGAGCGAGGCGGCGAGACGCACCACGGGATCGCCGCTATCCATCGCGGAGATCGCCGCCGGCGTACGATAGGATCGCTGGTCGTCCGCGCTCGTGTGATTGGCGATCCGGTCGACGTCGCACCAGAGGATCGTCGGCCCCGAACCCTCGCGGGCGCGCCCGACGGCGGCTTGGGCCGCGTCGAAGACGCGTTCGGCGTCTCGTCCATCGATCCGGACGACGATGTCGGTCGGCAACATGCCCAGGTCGAGCGCCGTGCTGCCCGCCGTGGGCGTGGAGATGCCGTAACCGTTGTCCTCGACGACGAACACCACCGCAAGGCTGTCCTGAACGGCTTGGGCGACCGCCTCCATGAATTCGCCTTGCCGCGTCGCCGCATCGCCGATAAGGCAGACGGCGACGGAGCGCGAGTTCGAAAGTCGGAACGACCAGGCAGCGCCGACCGCCGGGAGGCATTGGGCCCCGACCGGCGACGTGACGGAGAACACGCCGAGCCGCTTCGAGGAGTAGTGGCCCGGAAGGTTGCGACCTCCGGACGACGACCCTTCCCGAACGAGAAAATCGCGAGCCGCTTCTTCGGCGGTCATGCCGAGGGCGTGCAGAAACGCCCGGTCGCGGTAGGTGGGAAAGACGAGATCGCCCTTCTGGACGAGGGTCGCGACGGCGGCGATGCCCTCATGGCCGGTCGCCGAGGCTTGGAACGAACCGCGACCTTGGCGCACCAGAACGTTCTCGCGGAGATCCCCCGCGCGGGCCAGGGCCATGTTCCTCAGGAGCGGGAGGGCAAGGTCCGGGAAGGAAAGTAGGTGGTCGTTCAAGTCGGGTCCGTGGGCAGAGGCGAGACAACGGGTCAGGCTCCTCAATTAGAAGACTCTTTGGCGCACAACGCCGTTTGGGCAATTGCTGAGTAAGGGATTCCAAGGACAGGTGATATCTTTACGATATCAATCGCGCAAGCGGCTTAGGTTCACTCCCTTGTAACGAATTAGGCGTCGATTGCGTCGGGGGCGTAGATATCCTTAGTCTGCACCATGTTGACCCTTATCGACTCCCTTACCGGATTCCATCAAGCCCCAATCGTAGCGCCCACGCCCGCCCCGGCGGGCTACACCCGCTTCGTGACCCAAGCCGACGGCACCCTCCAGATGAGCACCGCTGCGGCGCGGTTGGTATCCCCGGGCAAGCCCG
>CAXUKB010000014.1:13602-14532 GCA_964251345.1 uncultured Fimbriimonas sp.
GTGTGGCTCGTGGGCGCGATCCACATCGGGGAGAAGCCGTACTACGCCTCGCTTCAGAAGCTTCTCGACGCTCAGGGCGAAGTGTTCTACGAAGGAGTGAAAGCGGCACCGAATGCGCCGGGACTCGCACAGCGGCCCGCGCCGAAGGCGGGCGATCCAAAGCCTACTTATCAGATCCTGAGCGACGCGCTCGGCCTCGATTTTCAACTCTCGGACATTGACTACCGCCGGACGAATTGGACGAACGTCGATCTCACCTGGGCGGAGCTGGACGCGCTCAATAAGGCGCAGGCGAACGGCAAGCCATCGCAGTTCGATCAGGTGAAGGGCATTCTCGATCCGGCGGGCGGAGCGGCGAAGATGCTCTCCTCGATGCTCGGGATCGCCACCCCCGGCATGAAGGAGGCGATCAAGATCGTGATGATTCGCGCCGCCGGAGCGGACACGACGCCGGGCCTCGATCCCGCGACGACGAAGATCATCGTGCAGGCTCGGAACAAGGCCGTCGTCGACGCGCTGGCCGCCGCTTCCGCCGCCCCCAAGCCGCCCCGCTCGATCGCGGTGTTCTACGGCGCGATGCACATGCCGGACCTTCAGTCGGCGCTCGTCGCGAAGTACGGATACCGGCTGGACGAAAAGCGCTGGTTCCCGGCGGCGACCGCCGACCCGAAAAAGCTCGACGCCACCGGCCGGACAATGCTCGACGCCTTCGACAAGCAGCTCGCACCAAAGGCGACGCCGCCCGTGAAAGCGCCGTAAACTCCCAAAGCCGATTGAGCGGGTCAGGGCCAATCGGGGGGCGGGCCGCCAAAGCCGCCGGGAGGCGGTCCTCCGGGACCTCCCGGGCCGCCCGGCCCTCCGTGACCCCCGCCCCCCCCCCGCCAACGCCCGGAGGTGGGGGCGGTCGCGGACTCTCGGACGGGAGCCCGT
>CAXUKB010000014.1:14542-23148 GCA_964251345.1 uncultured Fimbriimonas sp.
CCGCAAGCTCGAGTCGGTGAGGGCGATCGCGAACTTCGCGACGTAGCCCTTCCCGTCCGCCGTCTTGGCGATCGTCGGCATGAGCTTCTGTCCCGCGACCGTGCCGTCGACCTGCGGATCGCCGAAGATGTCGTCGCTCTCGTTCCGCACGTCGCGGTTCGTCGAAGAGCGGTAGGGTGCGTGCGCGAAGATGGCGTCGGCGAGCTTGTCGTCGAAGAACATTTGGGAGGTGAACTCCTTCGTCTTGCCGTCGGCCGCCTTTTGGCGCACTTTGAAGTGGATGTGGGTCGTGCGGCCCTGGTACCAACCGGGAAAGATGGTGGCAAACTTCGCTTCCCCCTTGGCGTCCGTCGTCTGGAAGCCGCGCAGCCACTTTTGGCCGCCCGTCTTCTCGAAGTTCATGGGTTGATCCTCGTCGGAGTAGACGCCGTGCGCGTCGCAGTGCCAGATGTCGATCGTGAGGCCTTGGAACGGCGTGTACTTGCCGTCAGCAAGCCGGTAAACGGTGAGTTCCAGCGCGAGGGGGACCGCGTCGACCACGGCCGCGCGCTTCGTGTCGCCGACCAAGTTGGACCGGTTGAGCTTTTCGTCCACGAAGAACGGCCCCTCCGTCAGCGCGGGACTCGCCACGAGCTTGACCGCCCGATGTGCCTGAGTCTGAAAGGCCGCCTCGGCGTCATGGGCGAAAAATCCCCCGAAGGCGAGCCCCGCGCCGACCTTGCCGAAGAGGGCGAAGGCGTCTCGCCGGGTGAGAATCGTGCCTACGATCGCGTCGTCGTTGTCCATGAACGGATTATCGGCTCCAGGTCTGAAGGTCGGATGAAGAGCCCCAAAATCCTCAAAGGTCGTCCCGCCTCGCTCCGCCGGACGTCCGAAGGACTATGCTCACCGCCGCGCTTGTGGCCCTTCTCGCTTCCGGTTCGTTCGCGGAACGCCTCTGGCGCGCGATGCCGGCCGATCGGGGCAACGTCGTCGTCTCACCGACCAGCCTCGACGCCGCGCTCGGTCTGCTCGCCCATGGCCTGGGACCCACGTCGAAGGCTCCTTTTGCAGTGACCCTAGGCGTCGCCCTCGCCGGGTTGCCCGCATACGACGCGGCGTTGCAGGCGCGCCTCAAGGCGCTCGTCGCCGGTGGCGACGCGACCGTCGCGAGTGCGGGCTTCTTCACGGACGCGCCCTCGCCGGATTATCGGGCGGCGGTCGCGAGCGCCTACGGCGCGACCGTCGATCGGCTTACGGGGCTCTCCCAGGTCAATGGGTGGGCGAACGATCACACCAAAGGTCGTATTCCGCATCTCGTCGACAGCCTTCCTCCTCATGCCTCGATGGTTCTGCTTAACGCGGTGACCTTCGACGGACTGTGGGCCACTCCGTTCTCGCCGAACGACACGCGTCAGGAAACGTTTCACGCGCCAACCGGCGATCGAGCGGTCGACACAATGCACTTTAAGGCGAGGAGCTTCGCCTACGCGAAGGGTGCGGGATTCGGCATCGTCTCGTTGCCCTACCAAGACGGCCGCTACCGAATGGCGATCTTGCTTCCGGACGCCGGGGACCCGGCGGCGCTCCTGCGCGACTCCGCGTGGTCGGCCGCGCTGGCGAAGGCCACGGAAAAGAGGATCGACCTCGCCCTTCCCCAGTTCACCGTCCGCTCTTCGCCGGGCGTCGAGACGGCGTTAAAGGCGATGGGGCTTTCGCCCCTCTTCTCAAGGATCGACTTCCGACCCGGCGTGCCGAGCGGCGCGGTCGACCGACTGGGGGCGGTAATCCAGAAAACGTACATCGAAGTAGGGGAAAAGGGGACGAAGGCAGCGGCGGCGACCGCGATCATGGGGATCCGGGCGATGATGCGTCCCGATCCCGCGATCCCGTTCCGCGTGGACCGTCCCTTTGCGTTCGTGCTTCAGCACGTTGCGACCGGCGAGCCCCTCTTCGAAGGCGTGATTCGCGAGCCGTAAACGAAATCGGGCGGCGATCGTACCGCCCTAATGTCGTTCGAAGTTTTGCTTTCGATCTGCTTCTTGCTTGTGATAGAGTGCGACATGCTTCGCTCGCTTGCCGCGCTCTCGCTGGCGCTCATCCTCGTCGCGGCCGCTTCCGCCCAAGAGTTTCAGGGAGCCGAGTCCGCGTTGCGGCAGGCCGCGGCGCGGAAGGCGAAGGAGAAGGAAAGCGGGCCGGGGCTCCTTCAGCAGGCGAGGGCGTTCGGATCGGGGCGGGGTCTTTCGCCGGAGGCCGCCGCCCGAGGTTGGCTCGCCCTCTTCGATCGGCTCCCGAAGGTCCCCGACGGAATGCCTGCTTCCTTTGGAACGTTGGTCGGCGCGTTGCCCGCGCCCGAGTCGTGGAACGCGATCGCCGATGGCTTGACGAGTCGAGTGGCCGGTAAACCGGGTTTAAGTCCTGTGAGTATCCGTCTCTTCGCCGCGCTCCTCAAGGGAGACGCCGCCGCCGAGCGGTCGGCGCTGCATGCGGTCTCCGTCGCATCGAAAGGCTCGCCCGCTGCCGCCGAGTTCAGCTCGCAGATCGCTGCGATCGATGCGGCGCTCGCTGGGGCAACGGGAGACGGATCTCGAATGGTGACCGCGTTCGTCGCCTCCTTGGCAGTCAAGTCGCGAGGAAACGAATCCGTCGTGGTTCCCGACCTCGTCTCGATCGTCGGTCCGGAGAAAGCCGAGGCGCTCCTGATCCGGGCGATGACCACCACATCGAAGACGCTCAACGTCGGCGGTAAAGCGACGCGGGTGCTTGCGCAACGCGTCGCCTTGGCCCACGTCAAGACCATCAAAGTTCCTCAATGGAGTCTCGTGGATGCGAGCGAGACGAAACTCTACGAGGGCATGGCGGCGCGCTTTGGGGCGGCGACGTCCGTCAAAGAGCAAGGAGACGACGCCGCGGTGCGGGCCCACTACAATTACACCTTGGGCTTGGTCGGCGAGGGAAGGCGGTCCGAGGCGGTGAAGGTGGCGCGAAGCCTCCGGGGCAGCCTCTACTTCGGTGAGATCGATCCCGAGTCGGTGCTCGGCCGACTCATGGGTACGCACGAGTTCACCGCATTCTTGAGCGAGGCTGCGGAGGGAAATCCCGATTCTCCGTTTTGGGACCTCTATATCGCTTCGGCCGCTCGCTCTCGCGAGTCAGGGGCGGTCGTCGCAAGCCTTCAGCGGACGCTCGCCTCACCGAGGGCGAACCCCCAAAACCGGGCCGTGCTTCTCGGACGACTATCGACCGCCCTCTTCGCCGCCGACCGGGTCGACGAAGGGTTGGCCGTCTTAAAGAAGTCCATCTCTGCGCCCGGTTCCGAGGGCGCAGAGATGCAGGCTGTGACCTACGCGAAGGTCGGGGCGCTCATCGGGCGACCCGCCGTGGTCGAGGAGGGCGTCGCGCTTGCCAAGGCGATCGAGAATCGGCCTGTCGATCCCCATTCGGGGATGCCTTTCGGCGAAGTGGGTCTGTCGGAGCTGCTGATCGACTTAGGGCGACCGGCCGAAGCCGAGCGCGTGGCGATCGATGCCTATGTCCGAACCGCGCCAACCTCCGACGAAAGTATCTCGTACGGCGGAAGGCCAAACCCCGCGTTGGTCGCCCTCGCCCACCTCTATTATCGTCTGAACCGGCCCGCCGACGTGCGGACCCTGCTCGATCAGGCGCCTGACTGGGGCGTTCGCGATGCGCTGGATCTCGCTCAGTCTCGCTATGGATTTGGCGGGGAGGGCGATCCGGTGGGTTTCGTCGCCGCGTGGGCGCTCGCCAAAACCGGCGAACGACCCGCCGCCGAGATCGTGCTCAACCGTGTGCTCGCCGCTCACGGAGGCTACGACCCGGCTTATGCTCTGCTCCTGGAGATTAAGGGCGCCGATGCGATTCCTCGGCTCGATGCCCTCTACGCCACCGATCAATTCGAGGAGCGGCCGCTCATCTGGAAGGCGGTCACCCTCAAGGATCTGGGGCGATTGAACGAAGCCGAGACGACGGTTCGCAAAGCCATCGCCGTCGATCCGTCCGACGGCGAAACGCACGGCGGCCACCGCCTTTACGCCTACGCCGTCCTCGCCGATATTCAGGAGGCCAAGGGCGACGACAAGAGTGCGACCGAGAGCCGCAACGCGGTAACGGCGATTCGGATGGCCGAAAAAGCGGATGAACTCGCCGAAGTCGGGCTCCTGGGGCGGGCCATTGCGGGGTACGAGGCCTCGACCCAGCGGTTCAGCGACGCCTACTGCATCCAGTCCCGCCTCGCCGTCGACCTCATGGAGCAAGGGCGCGAGAAGGAGGCGGAAGAGCACTATCGACGGGCGTACGAATTGATGCCCAGTAGCTTTGGACGTGTCGAAACCCATTGCCTGGGCTGCGAGCACGTCTTCGAGGGCGATATCGCGCAAAACATCGCCGAACGCGTCTTCACCGCGTTCGAGAAGAAGACTCCCGAGAAGCCGCAGGTCCATTATCTGCTGGGCTATCTTCGTGCGGAACAGGGCCGCTTCGCGGAAGCCATGGCCGAGTACCGCAAGGCGGTCGCGCTCGATCCGGACTACCTAAACGCTTGGAAGCAGTTGTCGGAGATGGAGGCGCGGGTGCCGACGGGCTCCGCCGAGAGGCGTTCGACCGCGGATGCGATCGCCCGCCTCGATCCGCTTCAGAAGCATGGATCGGAAATCCCCACCGGCGATCTGCGCGCGCTTTGGCGCCGGGTCGATACGGCTCTCGCCGCGCTGGGCGCCGAGGGCCCGACCTCCGCTTATAAACTCTCCGCAACCACGATGGCGATGGCTCAGAAGCCGAACGAAGCGATGGCCGCTATGTCGGAGATGGAAGAAGCCTACGAAGGCTTCGGCATCGCCGGCGTTCGCAGCCCCGGCGACGCCCTGAGGCGAACCACCATCGTTCAAAGCGTCGTTCAGCTCATCGACAACTCGCGTGGAAACGAGGGTGCGGCGTTCGAGGAGAGTGTGGTGACCGGGCATTGAGCGGTTCGGTGCCCAATCTGAGTCGCATTTCCCCTTATCTCAGGGGCTCGCAAAAGCGCAAAGACACAAAGGAGGGCCGCGAAGAGACATCTAAGCCTCTACGGCGCTTTCCACGCGCTCTTCAGGCTAAGGATGAGTCTATCGGACTAAAGATATGTAACAAAATGCTGTAAAGAAGGCGTAGGAACGATCAACGGGCTGGAAAGCCACGCAAGAAAAATGAGCACCCTCTACCGAAAGGATCCTTTCACCGAAATCGAGCGCGCGTTCGACACCCTTTGGAACCGCGGCGTCGCCAATCCGGGCAACACGCTTCCCATCGATCTCGTCGAGCAGGACGACGTCCTCTTCGTCCGCGCCGGGCTTCCTGGCCTACGGCCGGAGGACGTGCAGATCAACCTCGATGGCAATGTCCTGACCATTAAGGGCGAGGCGAAGGCCGACTGGCAGAAGGAAGACGCGAAGGTCTACCACCGCGAGCATCGCTACGGCGCGTTCACCCGGTCGCTCCGCCTGCCGAAGAACCTTCACCTCGATGCGGTCGAGGCAAGCGTCGAGCACGGCACGGTGGTCATCCGCATTCCAAAGCTCGAGGAGACCAAGCCTCAGAGCCGACGAATCGAGATCAAGGGACTCCAACCGTCGCCCGAGACGGCCGATAACCAAGATCAGGCGTAACCCTTTCGATAGAAAAGCGCGGCCCGCTCCCGGCAACAAGGGGTGGGCCGCTTCGCCTTTCGAGATAGGTTTTCTCTCCTTTTTGAAGAGAAGGGACTTGCCGTGAGGAAATCGGAAGCTCCGTGAGCCTCAACGAAGCGGCTTCGTGCATCGGCACAAGATCTTCAACGCCTGCGGGAATTCACTCGGATAAGGTGTAGAACCGCTGTACGCTACGACGATCGGACGGCGCAGACGTTGCTCTCGACAGTCACGACAGGGGTAGCGACATGGGCCTAAACGCCTTTCTTGCGGATCCGTTGACTCGTCTTCTTCGGTTCGAGGTGGGCCGAAGTGGGTTGATTCGGGACGTCGGAAGGACCGTCGATCGGCGCCTTCAGCTTGTCCAGCGCAGCTTTAATGTCCTTTTTCGAGGGTCGTGCCATAGCTTAGACTACTCCCCCGGCGCGAAGGGCGTCTCGTCGTAGCGCAGGAGCAGTTCCGAGGGGCTCTGGAAGATCGCGAGCGCACCGGCCTCTTCAAGCGACTCGCGCGAAAAGCCGCCGCACAAGACGGCGACGGTTCGCATTCCCGCCTTCTTGGCCGCGGTGACGTCGTAAGGCGTGTCGCCAACCACGAGCACCCGTTTAGGATCGGGCTTGCCCAGGCGGTCGAGCGCGGCTAGAAAGATATCCGGATCGGGCTTCGAGCTCGGCGCGTCGTCGCTCGACGTCTGCGCTTGGATCAGGTCCTCGAAGCCGACGAGTTTCAGGGCTACCTTGAGCTCTTCCTCTTTTGCGGAGGAGGCGACGGCGACCTTGCGCCCGTCTTGGCGGAGCCGCGCCCCGAACTCGCGCGCGAGGGTGAAGGGCTGCATCTTCGGCAAAAGCTCCTTTTGGTAGATCTCGCTCCGTCGCTTTCCAAGCGGCTCTTCGAGCCGCTCCAACTCCTCTTTCGACCAGAAGTCGGGAAGCAGATTGTCGCCCCCTTTTCCGATCGAAGCGCGGATGTCGGGTTGCGGCACCCTTTTCCCGAACTCCTCAAATGTCTTGCGCCAAGCGTAGGCGTTCGCATCGTTGGAGTCGAGCAGGGTGCCGTCGATGTCGAAGATGACCGCGTCGAGGTTCGCCAAGGTGGGGCTAGGACGCCTTGTGGCTACGGAGCGTTCGATGCGAAAATCTCTTTGCCTTACAATACAGAAATGATTTACGCTTGGCTCGTTCTCCTTTTTTTCGGCGTTCATCTGATCGTCGCCGGAACGTGCCTGCCGATGATCCGGCGCCGGCTTCCGCCGAACCGCTGGAGGGGCTTCCGGACGCGTCAGACCTTTTCCGACGAGCGCATCTGGTACGACGCGAACGCCGCCGCTGGACGGATCATCCTTGGCGCGACGGCGGTGTCCGGCGTTCTGTCCGCGATCCTGTTCTTCGTTCTCCCCGCCGATGCCGCGGTCGTCTTCTCGATTGGGGTGATGGTGGTCGCGCTCGGCGTCGCGGTCCTGCTTTCCTTTTCCGCCCTGCGGCGCATCGCGCCGCAGGAGTAGGCCGCTCCTACTCCCGCGAGGCTTAGCGGGCGGTCTCGCGCTGCTTCGCGAGCCCGGCAAGGATGTTGGGCTTGGCGCCCACCGGAATGCTTGAACTCTCTTTAACGGTCTGAATTTTGCGGTCGATTTCGGCCTTCGAAGGCGTTTGCTCGACCCGGAACCCGCTCTCGTCGTCGCCACACCCTCCTAAGAAGGGTGCGAGAAGGGCGACCGAACCCAAGAGGATGACCCCTTTCATTGGACCGTGCTCGGGCAGGAGCCACCGTTCCAGCAGGTCTGGCAGACGCCGGGGATGAAGAGGTCGGAGGCATAGAAGTCTTTCTTCTTCGACATGACCTTCGCGTGCGAGTCGAGGTACAGGAAGTCGGCGACGCCGTTGTGGCGGTAGCGGGGCATCGTGTTGCACGACTGCCATCCGCCACCCGTCCCCGAGCTGATGTCGCAGTCCTTGGTGTTCGGCGCGAACACGGAATTACTGCCGTAGGAGTAGCCCGGATCGGCGTACCAGGCCCAGCCGGCGACGGGGTAGTACGCCACGTAGTTGGTGGGGCCGCCATCCATTCCCGTCTCCCACATCGCGACGCGGTTCGCGGTCTGGTCGATCTGCCCTTCGTTCACCGCGGGACCGGAGCCGGAATTGGCGTCTAATCCCGCGCCGTCGTCGTACCAGACGGGGAACACGTCGGCCCGAAGCATGAACTGATCTTGCATCGTCGGCTTGGCCGCGCCGGGGCAGGCGAAGATGCCGCCCGCGTAGCCCTTGACGCTGTGATCGCTGCTGACGAGGGTGCCGCCGGTGCCGTTCTTGATGTACGGCGCGATGGTGAAGGTCCAGTCGTAGCTGAACGCAAGGTTATTCGAGCTCGAACTGGGCGGAATGCCGATTTGGGCCGCGGGGTAGACGCCGTCGGAGTCGTTCGTGTACATCGCCATGCCGAGGCCGATCTGCTTAAAGTTGCTCACGCAGACGGCTTTCTTCGCGGCCATTTTTGCCTGGGCGAAGACGGGGAAGAGAATGGCGGCGAGAATGGCGATGATGGCGATGACCACCAGCAACTCGATAAGGGTGAATGCCTTTTTCATGGGTGTTTCCTTCGTTGGAATCAGGTCGTGCTCCCGGGGACGAACTCCACGGGCAGGATGGTGAGAAGCGGGATGTCTTCGCCGCGCACGAGGGCGGTGAGTCGATCGACCGCGAGGCGGCCGACCTCGAACCACGGAGCGCGGACGCTGGTCACGTCGAAGCGCGGCGGGCAAAGGCTGCGAAAGCCGTCGAACCCGACCACGGCCACCTCGTCCGGGATCGACACACCCAATGTGCAGAGCGTCTCGCAGGTTCGGGCGGCGACGAGATCGTGCCACGCGACGACGGCGGTCGCCCGGTCGGCTTCTCTCAGGGCGGGCGCGAAGTCCGACGCGTCGAGCGGACGCGCGAAGGTCTCTTC
>CAXUKB010000014.1:23158-26530 GCA_964251345.1 uncultured Fimbriimonas sp.
GGCCCCGCGGAGCGGCAGGGGAAGCTCCTTTCGGAGCGGACCGTTGTTCCCATTCCAAGGCTCTTCGCCACGGCCACAAACGACTCCATTCGGACGAGCGCCGAGCCGACCGGCTGACGGGCGAGGAGGTAGAGAACGTGCCGGTGGCCCTTTGCCCCGAGGTGCTCGGCTTGCATCTCGCCGCCTCGGCGGTCGTCCACGACGACCGAAGGTAGACCCGGAAAGGGATCGCCGACGGAGACGGCCGGTCCGCGCAGCCCGTTTAGCAGGGGAATGATGGGGTCGTCGGGGCCGGCGTGAAGGATGAGGCCGTCGAGCGCCGCGTCGGTGACGAGTTCCTGTAGCCGATCCGGCTCGTTGCCCGCCGTGTGGAGCACCACGTTCACGCCGTGGCTCAGGGCGGCGGTGCACATGCCGCCGAGGATCTCGGCGAAAAAGAGATTGCGCGCGTCGATCTCCGAGCGCCCGGAGTAGAGGCCGATGCGGTGGTTACGTCCGGCCTGCAGGGCGCGGGCGACGGAGTTCGGCCGGTAGCCGATCTGCGCGGCGGCGTCCGTCACCGCCTGCCGGGTCGCGCCCGACACGCGGGTTCCCGAACGCGCGCCGTTGAGCACGACCGACGCGGTCGCCTCGCTGACGCCCACCTCGCGGGCCACGTCTTTCAGCGTCGGCGCGCGGCGCTCTTCCCAACTCTGCGTCTCATGCTTCATCGCACTTGCGCTTCATCGTAGGCGAACAAGCGCTTGTTCGCCTACGGATTTTCTCCGGCGTGCCGTCCCTCGTTCGCCGACCGGTCGCTCCCGTGGAGCTTGTCGCGAAAGGGCATTGCGTAAGGCTGTGAGGCGCTACCGCATCGTCCGAAATTGAACGCGGTTAGAGGACGCCGCCCTCGGTGAGGATCTGCCGCATCAGCTTGGGTGGGTTGCCGTCGGCGTCCACCCGGTGCGCCTCCCATCCGAGGTTGATCGCCGCGACCACATTGTCCGCGTTGTCGTCGAAGAAGATTTTGCGGTCGACGTTCGGAAAGGCGCTCTCGACGATCCGAAACGCGCGGGGGTTAGGCTTGTTCACGCCCATTTGAAAGGAGGCGAAGCGCTGGTCGAGCGCCATAAGCGAAGGATGGCGCCCGGGGTCGTTGAGGGCGACCCAATGCATGGCGTTGGTGTTCGAGAGGCAGGCGGTGGCCACACCCGCCGCCTTGAGGTCGTCGACGAGCGTCTTCGCCCCAAGGTAGTCGCCTTCGAGGATCGCCGCGTGGGCCTGGCGCGCCCGCTGGGGGGTGATCCCAAGATCGCCGCCAAGTTGCTCGAGGTAGACGTCCTCGTCGGTCTCGCCGGCCTGGTAGGCGACGAAAGGATCGTAGTCGGCATGATGCCAGGATTCGGTTCGCGCGAGCGGAGCCTCACCGAGATCGGCGAGAACCTGGTCCCAGGTGTGCCGGATGCGCACGAGGACGCCGCCGAGGTCGAAGACGACGAGGGTCATGGATTGGATTGTGGCCCGTTCGAGCCACGCTTCGTCACTCCTTGACGCGCTTGAGAGTCAGGTCGTGCGCCTGCCCCGGAGCGCCGGCGGCCTGAAGCCCGGAAAGGCTGATCTCGTCGTCCGAGACGAACTTGATGTTCAGGTCCTTAGGTTTCCCGAAGTCGGGACTCGCCTTGGCCTTCTGAACGAGAGCGGGAGGCAAAGTCGGCGCGTCGAAGTCTTTCGTCGTCAGGCTCAACTTTCCTTCGGCGAGCTTGTAGTCTCCTTTAGCCGTCATCCCGAACTGTCCCGCCTTCGTGGCCATGGTGTACGTGTTGTCCGGCTTAAACTCCATGTCCACGTTTCCGGCACCCTCCTGGGCGTTCCATTTTCCGACGAGTGAGGGACCTTTCTTGCACCCCGCGCCGAGGAGGACCACGGAAAGGAGCGCCAAGGCGCTAAGCGTGTTACGCATGGGGGCGGAGCATACCGTGGTCCTCACCCCTTGACCCGGTTCAAGGTGATCGTCCGGCCCTTCGCGTCGGTGATCGCCGCCTGCTCGTCGGAAGGAAACTTCACGGTGTCCACCTGGTCCTTGCCGACTTGAGCTTGAGCGAAGCTCTTGATAAAGGCCGCTTGCTCGGCCTTACCGCCCTTCACGTCGACACCCTTGACGGTCAGGGTGACCTTCTCCCCCTCGATCTTATAGCTCTCGGTCGCCGTAACCTCGATCGGGCCGTTCTTCGCGGCCATGGTCGCCGTTCCGTCCGGCTTGAATTCCCACGCGACGGTGCCCGTGCCCGCTTGTGCCGTCCATTTGCCGACGAGGGGCGAGTCCTTCTTGCAGCCCGCGCCGAGCGTCGCGAGCGTGACGAGCGCCAGTGCGCCGAGCGATTTCCGCATGTCGCCCGCAGGGTACCGTCCGCCGCCCGGGGCGCGGGACCTTTGGGCCAAATCTTTGTCAAGTTCTGCAACGACGCTGCCAGCCACTGCAAGTAAAATCGTCTCCCTGACTTGGCGCCACGCTATCGATGGTCTTGAGAAGCAGATCTCGGAATGGGCTCCTGATGGAGTTCGCGTCGAATCCCAGGAATGGAGCGAAGACCCCACGGTCAACGTTGTCGTCTTCGCCCGGCCGGATCTTCGTGGGGAGAGAAGGGTCACCCTGGCGCCGGTCGTTTGGAGGCAGAACGAGGTTCCGGCGGCCGCAGACCTCTACAGCTCCAGCGGGCCTAGACTTCGTCTGCAAGGTCCCGACGAACAGGGACGCTGGCGATTCTTGACGAACGACCTCATTCCGATGAACGTGAGCTGGGACGCCATTGCGGTTGGCGATATGCTCAACGTTCTTCTCGCCGCATGAGAGACGATGAGCGCCGAGCGTTATCCCAGGTGCGCGACGAGTAACAGTATGTTTTCGAGGCACTCGCCGCTCAGCCGTTACGCCAGGGATTGGCAATGCAAAACTTGGAAGCGACGTATCTCATCCGTCTGTATGCCCGCTTCGAAGACCTGCTACGCCAGCGATTGCCGCCTTTGCCTGACGACGATCGAACGCTTGTCAACTGCATTCAATCGCTTAGTCGAGAACAGGTGGGCTAAGATCCGGCTGACGATGGACGCTCACTCGCATGGTGGAAACTCTTTCGACGAGACCGCAATCAACTTGCCCATGGCCGTAGCCTCATACCCGCCATCGGTCTCGATCGGACGCGTGGACTGATGGAAGAGTATCTATCCCGCTTGGAGGACTAAACTCTTCTTATGTTCCGCGATCCCGAGGCTGCCGCTCGCGCCTTCGAGCGGCTCTCGGAGCGCGGGGGCATCGATCTCGCACCGGTTTTGCGTGAGGCACTGGCCCGGAACGCCGCGCCAGACCTTGCGCTGACGAACCTCGAACGTTGGGCT
>CAXUKB010000015.1:0-25835 GCA_964251345.1 uncultured Fimbriimonas sp.
GGGTAGCCGATGGCGGTGGCGCACTGGCGGTGGAACTCGACGGAAAAGAGGTGTACAGCCACCTTTACGCGGCAGGCACCAAGTTGACGAAGCCCTACGCCGCCATGATCGACGTCCCGGCGGGCGCGCACACGCTCACTCTTCGAAATGGCGGTCCGGATTGGGTGCAACTCGGCCGCATCGTCCTCCCCGGAATCGCCCCTCGCGCCACCGCCCGGGCGATCTCCGACGGCAAGCGCGCCGTGCTCCGAATCAAGGGTGAGAAGGGGCTCTCCGTCGCACTGGATGGCCTCGGGCTCAAGGACGGTCGCTACCGAGCGCACCTCGCCGATCTGGACGGCGGCGACACGACGATCCCCATCGTGAGCAAGGGAGACAAGGCCGGGCGGATCGCGCTTCCGGGCGCGGACACGGTGGTGATTATAAAGTCGTGAGGGACAATCGCCGACGATTGCGAACGGTCGACTACTTGGCTTATGATTGCCAGCGTCGCTTTTATAAGCGATCGTGAGCGACCATCGGCGATTGTAAGCTATCGTCCGCCACCGCGGCGATGCCCCTATGCCTAACCCCCTCTTCCCCGGACAGTACGCCGACCCCGAGATTCACCTCTTCAGAGACCGATACTGGGTCTACCCCACCTTCTCCGCCCCCTTCGAGGAACAGACCCGCTTCGAGGCATGGTCTTCCGCCGACCTCGTCGAGTGGCGGCACGAGGGCACGATCCTTGACTTCAAGGACGTGCCTTGGAGCACCCATCGCGCGGCTTGGGCGCCGACCGCCGGCGTACGGAATGGCAAGTACTATCTCATCTTCTCGGCGGGCGATGGCGCCGGTCTGGGCGTGGCGGTCGCCGACGAGCCGGGCGGTCCTTTCGTCGACCCACTGGGACGCCCGTTGGTCAAGGAGTACCACCACGGGGCTCAGCCGATCGATGCGCATCTGTTCCAGGACGACGATGGCACGCCCTACCTCTACTGGGGCGGCTGGCGGCACTGCGTCGTAGCCAAGCTGACCGACGACCTCCTTGCGATCGAGGGCGACATCCGTGAAATCACACCTCGCGACTACGTCGAAGGTCCGTTCATGCTAAAGCACGAAGGCGTCTACGTTCTGATGTGGAGCGAGGGAGGGTGGGGCGACGGCTCTTACCAGGTCGCTTACGGCCGGGCGAGCAGCCCCTACGGGCCCTTTCCACGGGAAGGGCTCGTCCTTAGGGCCCAAGAAGACGTGGCGAGCAGCGCGGGCCACCACTCGGTTCTGAGACTTCCGGACACCGAAATGTACGCAATCTGCTATCACCGACGGCCTTTGGGCATCGACGACCCACATCATCGGGTCACCTGCCTCGATCGGCTCGTCGTTCACCGCGACGGCACGATGGAGCCGGTGGTCACCACCCACGACGGGGTTGGCGCGCATCCGATTCCGCCAGGCTCGCCCGAGGCCTAGCGAAGGGTCGAATAGGCTCCTAAGCGGCGCAACGGCTCTGATTGCCCGGGCGAGGGACCGAGGTCTCCAGCGCCCGGGCGAGCCTTCTCATGAGGTCGGCGCTAAGGTCGTTGTCGTCGTCGTGGCTGAGCAAAAGCCGCGCGAGAAGCTCTTGGGCTTCCGCACGAGTCAGCGGAAGGAGAACGTCGCCCTGTTGTCCGTCCATGGTCTTACCGAAAAGTCTCGGAAGGCCGCGTAACTTTCACTAGCTCAACCCGTCGAATTCGCGATGGGAGGGCGCATGGATGCGCTAACCTATGAAGAGAAGAGGAGACCATGCGCACAAGGATTCTCAGTGCTTGGCTCGTCGGTGCGCTGCCGCTCGCGGTTTCGGCGCAGACCCCGACGGCGACGACGACAGACGCAAAGGGCGTTGCCGCCGTGGGCGGAGTCGCGACGGTCGACTTTGTGTCGCTTCGAGCGGGAAACCTCGGGGCGCCCTTACGCTTCGGCCATCTAATCGCAGGAAGCGAATCGATTCAGGTCAACGGACAGCTTCTCGCCTCCGGGGCGGACTACGCGGTCGACTACGAGACCGGCGTGATCTACCTTAAGCGCGCCCAGCGCACCGGCGACTCCATGGTCGTCAGCTACCGGTACGACCCTCAAGGTAAGGCCACGGGCGGCGCGAACTTCGTGGGCGTGAACTCCTTTACCGGCCTCTCGCTCGCGCCGGGGTTCGGTCTCGTCGGAGGACTCGGCCTCGCGGAGCGGTCCGCGGACGGCACGGTGATGAGTAGCAACGTGTACGGGTGGAACAACACCCTGCACTTCGGCTCGGAAAGCAAAGGCTCGTTGGGCGGTCTCTTCCTCTACTCCGAGCGGTCACGCAACGACAACCAGGCGGGCCTGTCGATGGACACCAACGCCAAACCCGGCGATGCCTCCACCGATCTGGGCACGAGCCACTTTCTTCTCCAGGACTTTCGCTCCGCCCTGTTCGGCGGAACCGTGACCGCCGACGTCCAGGATATTTCGAAGACCTTCGCCTCCGGCAGTCAGGTCAAGTCGGCGGGTTACTCGGATGCCGACGTCACCCGCCTGATGAAAGAGCGCGGCCTAAAACGCGAAGGCTACGGCATCTCGGGGATGCGCTTCGGGTCCGCCGCCATTGGAATGGACTTCAGAAAGGTGGACGACGGGAAAGGGCAGAACGTCGACTGGCGGAGTTACGCCTTCCAGCAAGGCGGCCTAAAGCTCACTTCTACGGGCCAGCGGGTCGACCAAAACTTCTCCCGGTTTGCCGACCTCTCGGAAAAGGATCACGATCAGCTCGCCAAAGAGGCTGGCCTCAGCCGCCAAGGCCTTGCCGCCGAGTTCGCCCAGAAGGCAGGCAAGCTCTCCTATACGAGTTCCGACGTTCAGGACGACAAATCGGACACCCACGCCGTCCGTCGTGAGGACAAAATCGATTCGGGAAAGATCGGCCTGACCTTCGGCGACCAAGACGTCGATAAGTCGTTCTCCCGAGTGGGAAGTCTGACCACCGCCGAGCAGGCCCAATGGGGCCGTGAGGTGGGTGCGAAGCGGCAGTGGGAAGGTCTTACGACGGCCTTGGGCGGCAAGAACACGCCCCAGACCTTCACCTTCAATCAGCTCAATCTCAAGACCGACACTGGCCGCTTCGTCATGCAAGACGCGAGTTTCGCGAGCAAGACGTGGACGCTGGATCACGTCGGCATCGGCGGCAAGGGCGCGACCATCCCAGGAAGCGTGCTGCAAGACGCCGAGGCGACCGCCTTCACGAAGCGCGTCGGAAGCTTCTTCGCGACCCCGAACACCAACGACGCCCAACGGACCAATCTGTTGGCGACCGCCGACGTCAAGCGCGATCTCACCCGCCTGAATGGCAATCTGGGTAAGGGAGCGACCTTTTCCGCGGACCGGCTGGAGTTTGGCACGGGAGAAAAATCGGGCCTTGAGGAATCGGTGGCCCTGAACTCCACGAAGGTCAAAGCGTCCTATCGCAAGCAGGACTTTAAGGATCAGTTCGCCGATGCCGGGCGCCTCATGGATTTCGAGCGAGCCAAGCTCGGCGGTGTCGCGGGAGTCGCTCGAACCGACTTGGCGTTCGGCCTGCAGCTTGATAAGACGCGGGCGTTCTCCTACGGTGAACTCAAAGCCCAAGACGCGACGGGGACTGCCGACCGGACGACGCTCGGCTACACCGCCAAGGGCCTTACCGTGGCCGCCGCCGACCGCAAGGTCTCGTCCGGCTTTGCCAATGCGACGAACCTCGTCGATCCTGAGGCGGGGCTTCTCAGCCAGTTCGTCGGCTTCCAAGAACGGGATCTGACGCTGAACTACGCGGGAGGACGGACCTACGCGAACAACGTGTCGGCCGTCAAGCTGCAGATGTTCATGCAGGACGCGGACAACGACACCACCAAGGAAGGGCGGTCGGTGCAGAACGTCGATGCCGCCTGGCAAGTGGACAAGAGCACGAGCGTCGACTACGTCTCGCAAACCGCGGTCAATAAGACGCCGCTCACGACCCTGTACGACCAGTCGCTTCAGCGCCTTACGCTCGTTCGAAGCTTCGGTACGCTCGTGACGTTCAAGTACATGGACGAGCAGACGGCGAACGGGGGCACGAACGACACCAGCCCGGACGCGCACAAGCAGTACTATGCGGCCGAAGCGAAGCTCGATAAACTGACGAGCGTCAAGACCGAGCAGACGCGCACCGACTTCGGCGATGGCACGAAAGAGGACACCTCGGCCAACACCCTGTCGCGAACGATCGGCAAGAACGTCGGCCTCTCCGTCACCGACGTTTCCATCAATCGGGACGGCGAGGACAAAGACGAGAAGAAGACGAACTACGGCTTCTGGTACGACTTCGGCAAAGGCCTTCGACTGAACTACGGCTACGCGCAGAGCCTCGTTGGGGACACGAGCGGCACCGGTACTCAGACCTTTACCTTTGGGCAGACCCCGAACACCCTCGCCCCAAATCAGGTCGGCCAGGTCGGCGCCTCGAACATCGGCGGCATCATGGTCAACGGTGGGTTCGGGCAGAACACGGTTCTCGCCACCGATCCCACGCTGGCCCACGTTCAGTCGTTTGCCAACGTCGGCATCTCCACCGCCAAGCCTTTCACGTACGGCGACATCAAGGATCTCAAGCTCACGATGAGCCTCGATCAGGCGACCGATTACAGCCAGTACCTCAAGCAGAACGAACTGGCAAGCCTGAGTGGGCGGTACGGCAAGAATCTGTTCGCCTTCGGATACCGCGGCCAAATCGCGAATCCGAACGCGGCGCCGACCGCGGCGACCATCGGTCAGCCCGAGATCGAGGCGGTCGATCGGTCGGTCTCCCTCACGACCGATCCCTCACCGAAAGCGCCCCTCGTGCTAAACGGTTCGGTGAAGCTCCGCACTCTCCCGGACGACAAGGACTACACGAGCAGAAACGTCACCGTCACCGCCCGCCCCGCCCCGGGACTCGAAGTCTCGAACCAAGTTCAGACGAATCTCGAGCTTGTGAACCCGAACGCGTTGCTCGGTTCGACCCTTCTCGCCGATCGCGCGAACAAGTGGTCTCTCGGCTACAAGGCGAGCGGCGACGCGACCGTCGCCGCGACTTGGGAAGAGAAGAGCAACGACTCGACGGAGATCACGTCGACGCTCAGCGCACTCAACCTCACTCTCTTCGGCCGGACCGGAAGCCCTCTGAAGCTTTCTTACGGACTGGACCGCATCGACGGCACCGCCGTCAGCCGCCAGGTCACCCGCTACAGCCTTCAGTACGATGCGAAGGCGACGAACAGTCAAGTCTTCAGTCTCTTTGTTGGCAACGTGGGCTACGTCTATAGCCTTGAGGATAACCTTAAGGGCGAGAACTGGACGGTTCGCATGAACTACCAGATTCGGTTCTGACCGGCCAAAAAGGACGATTCGGCGGCGTTGCGCGTGTGCAGGCTCTCGCCTGCACACGCAACCCGTCCTAGAGGTAAGTGAGCGTCCCCGCCCCGGCGTCCAGCCTCGCAACCAGACCAAGCGGCAAGGTGAGCATCCCGCGCGGTGCGTGGCCGAAGGGATAGTCGAGGATAGTGGGAATACCGAGGGGTGCGATGCGTTCCCGGAAGATTTCGCGCCAAGGGCGATTGCCGATGCCTTCGTCGACTCGTTCGTCGGTGCGGGTCATTTCGCCGACGACGATGCCCGCACAAACCTGAAGGAGTCCTGCGTTAAGCAAATGGGTCAGCATCGCGTCGATGCGGTGCGGTGCTTCGTCCACATCTTCGATCATAAGGATGCGCCCTGCCGTCTCAAGCGCCTCGGGAGTTCCTAGGGAGTCGGTCAACAGGCAGAGGCAGCCGCCCGTCACTTCCCCTTCGGCGATCCCTGGCACCAGCGTCACACCGCGCGGCGCGTCGTCCGGCACGGCGAAGTCGCCCCGAAGAACGCGGCGAAACGACTCGACGACCCAAGGCGCGCGGTCGTAGCTCAGGGTAAGCGCCATCGGTGAGTGAACGGTCGCGGCCCCTCGCCGAAGAAGCGCCAGATGGAGAGTCGTGATGTCGCTAAATCCGTAAAACGGCTTCCCCGACGCCGCCATTCGGTCGAGATCGAGGAAGGGAAAGAGACGGGCACAACCGTATCCACCCCGGGTACAGAGCACGGCATCGACGTCCGGGTCGTCGAAAGCGGCCATGAGGTCCGCGGCACGATCCTCGTCGGTCCCGGCAAGATGGTCGGTGCGATCGAGGGCGTGCGGAAGGACTCGCACGTGGTAGCCGTCGCCCTCGAGAATCGCCGTTATGCGCTCGAGCCGATCGGCTTCCAAAGGCGAGGCGGGGGAGACGAGGGAGACCGTGTCGCCGGGACGAAGGGCGCGGAGCGTCATGCGAGGCTCAGTATGAGGCAAAATAGGAGAGCGATGACGACCGCCGAGATCGAGCACACCCATTGGGCCAAGCGCTTCCGCTTTTGCCGGAGCGAGGACACCCTAATCGCGACCCTCGCCGCCTGGACGGTCGGACTCGGGCTCTTCACGCTCGCGGGTTTTTACATCGGCACGATCGCGGGTCACGACAACCATCCGGGGCAACTCCCGAGCGCGACGGCGTCGATCTACACGTCGACCGCTCCTGCGGGATCGCCGTGGCGCGTTCCCGGTCAAGCGATGCACAAGGATCTCGACCCCGCGCAACTCTGGAGCGCGCTTCCGTTCGCGGCCGTCGGCCTCCTGATCGGCATTGCCTTCGCGATCTACGTCTCCTCGGTCTATGTCCCCTCTAAGCTCCGAGAGCTTGAAAGCGAACAAGGGCACCACTAGACGAAGAGAGGGTGGCAAAAGGGTTTCCCCTTCTGCCACTACCCCGTTCCCTTGTAGGTTCTTCCCTTCCAAACCACCGTTCCCCGTCGGTGCCAAATCAAGGATCGCACCATCGTGAACGCGCCGATACTCGGCACGAGCGGAGCGAAGAGGACGGGCCACCAAGCCGTCCGGCAGGTGAGAACCACGAATAGGCCGCTCGCCCAAAAGAGGCAGGCCGCCCAGGGTCCGCCCAAGAGCCACCCCCAGCCAAGGAACAGCATCAGTGCGGCAAGCGCGAGCGTTCCGATGGTACTTCCCGCGACCTCGTGACTGTTCTTGCTCATACCATCGAGAGTCTGCCGCCAAGTCTCGTACATTCGCACCGCGAGTACCCGCGAGAGATTTGCGACCTCCACCGCCACGCCTTCCCGAGCGAGAAGACGACCCATCGAGACGTCCTCCATCACCCGGGAGCGGACCGCCGCGTTGGGCCAAAGCCGTGCATAGACGTCGCGCCGCCACATCGTGACCTGACCGTTGAGAAAGCGGTTGTGGCCCATGCCGGTGCGAGCGACGAGACCGTAAGGATTCGTCGCCAAAAGGATCCAACCGACCCACGCCAGGAAAAGGGGCTCGATGCCCTTTCCGGGAAGTACCGTCGGGAAGCCCGTGATCGCCCCTACGTTCGGTTTCGACTGTGCGGCCATGCCTCGCATCGTCGCGACGAACTCCGGCGTGGGCCGAACGTCGGCGTCGAGAAACAAGAGCCATTCGGCGGTCGTGCTCTCGATCGCGGCGGACGCAAGGTTGTGGCAAGCACGATTCTTGCCCGTCCAACCCTCCGGCAACGGGCCACCCCGCAGAACGGTCGCTCCATGCCGAGCCGCGATCTCTCCCGTGCCGTCCGTCGATTCGTCGTCGTAGACGATGATCGGCACGTCGCCAAGCATCGGAACGAGCCGCTCTAGATTCGCTGACTCGTCACGAGCGGGAATCAGCACCACGACCTCCGCCCCCCCTTCGGCGACCTCCGGGCGGGGCATAAGGAGGAGGTTGAGTCCCGCGACGAAGGCCAGCAATCCGTAGACCGCGATGAGAACGGCGTGAACGCTGCCCAAGCGTTGAATGTACATCATTGCCCTCCGCTTAAGCGGCAAAACAGAGTCAAGCCTTACCGGTGCATCGCCTCCGGAACGCCTCTTCGATCATTCGCGGATATCGACTGGTGCGAAAACGAAAATGAAAAGAGGCTCGCAATGGGCCTTTCGCCCCTAATGAACGGCACTCTAAACGCCGACGTAGAAGAACTGTTGGATCGCGGGACGCGACCCGAGGGGCGAGGCTCCGGAGGGCGCGAAACGACGGCGAAAGCCCCCGCGAAGTCAAGACGTCGAGGCAATCGGCGCGGTCGGCGATAAGGTTCGCCCCGCCAAGCCTCGCCCGACCGAAAGACCTTTGCCAACGAAACGGACTGAGGGGACCGTCAAACGATGCGGGCCCCTACGCGTTTTTCGAGCTAACCTAAAAAGGTGCTTCCGATCGCCCTACTACGCGTCCCCGCGCTCGTCGCGGCGATGAACATCCTTACCGCCGTTCTGCCCAACGGCGACACCGAGCGCAGTCTGTTCCGCGAAACTCCGAAGGGGGTCGAGGCGACGGTCGAGCTCGAGTCGGCGAGTTCCGGGCAAAAGACGCTGCAACGGCGGTTGCTCGCCCCGGGTCGCTACGGATGGCGAATCGAAGAGGAGCGACGGACGGTTCTCATGGCCGCTCCAGGGCGTCCCACCGGAACGATTCGGCGAGCATTTGCGCTCAGCGCGTGGGTCGACGCGACACCCAGCCCCAACGCGCCCCCGACTCCCGTCGAGGCGTTTCACTTTTACGCCCCCACCCGCGAAGCCGCCGAGGCATTGCGCGATCGGCTCAAGAAGGCGCTGAGCGCGAAGGACTAGGCTCAGCGCCCATAATTCTTTCCATGGCAAAGAAGCGGATCAACGTCGGCCTCATCGGCTACCAGTTCATGGGCAAGGCCCACTCCAACGCCTACCGACAGGTCGGACGCTTCTTCCCCGAGCTTCCCGTCGAGGTCGTGATGCACACGATCTGCGGCCGCAACGAGCCGAAGGTCCGCGCCGCGGCCGAGGAGTACGGCTGGACGAACGTGGAGACCGACTGGCGCAAGGTGGTCGAGAACCCGGAGATCGATGTCATCGACATCTCCACTCCCGGTAATCTTCACGCGGAAATCGCGATCGCCGCCGCCCAGGCCGGCAAAGCGGTGTTTTGCGAGAAACCGATCGGCAACACCCTGGCCGAGGCCGAGGCGATGGCGGAAGCGGTGCGCGTGG
This sequence comes from uncultured Fimbriimonas sp., assembly GCA_964251345.1. Taxonomy (GTDB): domain Bacteria; phylum Armatimonadota; class Fimbriimonadia; order Fimbriimonadales; family Fimbriimonadaceae; genus Fimbriimonas. The sequence goes on from CAXUKB010000015.1 coordinate 9,109, forward strand.
CGGGCGTTCCCAGCGCCGTGTTCCACAATTACCGGAAGGCGCCCGCCGCCGCGCTGGTGAAGAAGTTTATCGAGGAGGGACGCCTCGGCACGATCTACCACTTCCGCGCCGTTTATCTCCAGGACTGGATCGCCGATCCCAACTTCCCGCTCGTGTGGCGGCTCCAGAAGGAGATCGCGGGTTCGGGCACCCACGGCGACATCGACGCTCACATCATCGACATGGCCCGCTATCTCGTCGGCGAGTTCGACGAGGTCGTGGGGCTGCTGCATACCTTCGTAAAGAAGCGCCCCCTCGCCGGCGAGATCGATGCGTCTCTCGGCGCGAAGGCGTCGACCGAAATGGGCGATGTCACCGTCGACGACGCCGCGATGTTTCTCGCCAAGTTCAAGAACGGCGCCCTCGGCACGTTTGAGGCGTCCCGCTTCGCGGTCGGACGCAAAAACCATCACCGTTGGGAGATCAACGGCTCTAAGGGATCTGTCGTGTGGGACTTGGAGAAGATGAACGAGCTCCAGTACTACAACGAAGGCGACGAAGAGGGGACGAAGGGTTTTCGCACCATCCAGGTCACGGAGTCGGTCCACCCCTACACGGGCCACTATTGGCCCGTCGGCCACATTATCGGCTACGAGCACACGTTTATCGATCTGCTCGCCGATGCCTTTACGAACCTCGCCGAGGGCAAGCCCATTTCGCCGGACATCGAAGATGGCCTTGCGAATCAGCGCATCTTGGACGCGGTCGAGCGGTCCAGCGAGACGAAAGCCTGGGTTAAGCTCTAAGTGGTGCCGCCATCTTGGCGGCATCCCTGAGAGTGACTCCGGCTTCCAGCCGGAGTCAGAACGCCTGACGCGTCAGCAGGAGCCCTACGCGCCTTCGACTTAGGGCGTGTTCGAGAACCCGATCCAACGTCGGAAGAACGCATCGAGCGGCGCATTGTCCGGACGTAAGCCCTTGTCGATCGGCAGCGCCGTCAGTCGGGTCAGCTCCGATCCTAGAAATTCATGCAGCACCGGGTCGCGCGGAGCGAGGCTCATTTCGACGTTGTTCGCCTTGTCGACGAGCAACCGGTCCAGCGCCGCGCCGACGAGAGGGTCCTCCAGAGTCCGTTCGCGACAGGCGGAGAAGACGGTGGGAGGTGCGCCGAACCCGCGCTCGATCCAACGGCACGCCAGGATCGGTCTTAACACATACAGATACTTTTTACGCGCGACTTCGTCGGCCTGAAGGTACTTGTCCCACTGACCCTTGGCGAGGCTGAGGTAGTGCCGGTACAGCGTCCCAAGGTCGAGGTACTCGTCGGCGAGCGTCCGAAACTCCGTCAGGAACTCGGGATCTTCTCGGTACACGATGGGCGACTGGAGCCGCTCGTAATGCGAGGGGTTCGACTTAGCGAGCAGACCTAACGCCTTGCGCAAATCCCAGCCCGAAAGGTCGAGATCGCCAGGCAACATCGCCTCGATCACGTCCCGTCGCTCTCGAATCGAGACGTACCACTCAAGGGGATGAACGTACAAGAAGCGGACGTCATAGTCGCTGTCCGGCGACTCGAAGCCCCACGCGCGACTTCCCGACTCGACGGCGAATAGGACTCGCACGCCGTGCTCGGTCTCGACTTCGTCGAGAGCCTTTTGGATGGCTTCGTTCATGGGACGAAGAGTGTAGCCGCCGGTGAAAACCGGCAAAGGACCTTCGACCCAGCTCTGGCGGAGGGAAGGGGATTCGAACCCCTGAGGCTCATCGCCTGGCGGTTTTCAAGACCGCTGCAATCGACCACTCTGCCATCCCTCCGAAGGGAAAGGTACCTTGCCCGTGACGCCGCCTTCCAGGCGGCATCGCCGAAAGTCGCTTTGGCTTTAGGTCGGAACAGAATCGTCGCGGGGGTATCTTGGCCCTCATGATCTTTCCCGCGCTTGCCCCGAAAGTCGTCTGCATCGATCCGGGCCATCCAAGCGAGGTGGGTGTCGGAACCCAGGGGAAGAGCCTTACCGAGCTTCACGCCAACTGGACGATCGCCGTTCGACTGCGCGACCTCTTGACCAAGGATGGCTATCGGGTCGTGATGACGAAATCGGGAGAACGGGAGCACGTTCGAAACCGCCGCCGCGCCGAGATCGCCAACGAGGCGAAGGCGGACCTCATGATTCGCCTGCACTGCGACGCCTCGCCCCGGGAGGGCTTTGCCGTCTACTTTCCCGACCGGCAAGGCACCGCGGAGGGACGAACGGGCCCCGACAACGATGTGATCCGACGAACCCGGCCCCTCGCTCAGCGCTTCCACGCCGCGCTCGCGGCCGGCCTGAAAGGCCAGTTAGCCGACCAGGGGCTGCTCTCCGACACGAAGACGGCGGTGGGCGGCAAGCAGGGCGCGCTGACCGGATCGATCTTTAGCGAGGTCCCGGTGGTGCTCGTCGAGATGGCGACGATCACCCTGCGCCACGACGAGGCGTTCATGCTGTCCGAAAGCGGTCAGACGAAGATGGCCGAGTCGCTCAAGGCGGGGGTCGTCGCGGCCCTCGATCGTTGACCTCTCTTGTCGCTTCGGTGATGTCGAGCGAGCGGTGAAGAACACCCGATGGGCGAGACGATCGAACTCTACGGAGTGAAAAGGAAGGGACGGCCAAGTATCCTGTCCTTTATGGCCTCGAACGACCCGCTTCGGCTCTGGCGGCTCGCGCAGATCGACAACCGCCTTGCGGAAGTCCGAAGCCGGGCGGCGAACCTCGACGTGGGCCAGCGACTCGCCGCCGAGGTCAAGGCGCTTGAGGCGAAGGAGGCGGAGGTCGGCGGCACGTTCCGCGACCTCACCGCAGAGAGCCGAGACTTGGAGCTTGCCAACGGCGGCATCGCGGACAAGGTCAAGCGCATCGAAGCTGAGATGTACGGCGGCAAGGTCGTGTCCACGCGTGAAGTTGAGAATCTCAGTAAGGAGATCGCCGCTCAGAAACGGCAACGCGACAAAAACGACGACCGCCTGCTCGCGATCATGGAGCTCCTTCCGGCCGCCGAGGAGGCGGCCAAGAAGTGGGCCCGCGCCCTCGATCAGAGAAAGAAGATGCTCGCTGCGCGCCAAGTCGAAGCGAAGACCGAACGAGCGGGACTTGAAGAGGAGTACAAGCGGCTTGCGGCCGAGCGTCCGGAGCGCGCGAAGGCGCTCTCGCCTTCCCTCGTCGCACGGTACGACGACATCAAGGTTAAGCACGGCGGCATCGGAATGGTCGAGGTCAACCTAAAGGACGGAACCTGCTCGGGATGCGGTACCCACCTGCCCGAGCGTACGATTCAGGGCCTCAAGGACGACAAGGTCATGGCCTGCGAAACCTGCCACCGCCTGCTCTACTACACGGAAGGCGCGGTGTGACCGGAAGAGGACTTCTGCTCGCGGTGGCGGTCCTCGCCCTCTTTCTCGCGATCTTCGTGCCCCTCGCCCGCCGGATCAACGGCGGGCGAGATGCCGCTATCGACGCCGATCGCCTGCGGCACACCTACGTCGCGATCGCACTCTACGAGAACGAGCACGACGGCGACGCTCCCCCCAATCTCGCGCTCGTCCGGCGCGACGTCGAAGCAAGCGATCTGCAGTCGGTCGACGATCCCGAGGTGGGTAAGGGCGGGAGCTTCCCGCTCGACCCGGCCCTGCCGAACCTCCCTCTTCGCTTCCCCACCCGCGTTTCGTGGAGCTACCGCTACCATTGGCGCGAGGCGGGAGGGTCGAAGGGGTTCGACCCTCGCCAAGGACTCTTAGCCGATTGGTGGACCGGTCCGGTCCTCACCGTGACGATGGACGGCGCGATCGTCCAGCGTTCGACTCCCACCGCCCCCCTGGACTTTAGGGCGCTGTTCGGAAGATAAAGAGGAGAGAAGGTTTTCGACCTTCTCCCCTCTTTATCGTTCTCGGCTAGGAGATCTGCGCCAGAACCGACTTGAGAGACTCGGCCGACTTGTGCAGGCCTTCTCGCTCCTCGAGGCTGACGGCCGGCTCGAGAACTCCCTTAACGCCGCCCTTGCCGACCTTCGAAGGAAGAGAGAGCGAAATGTCAGAGATGCCGAGGGTTCCCTTTTGCCAGGATGAAACGGGGAGCACCGCCTCGGAGTCGAGCGCGATCGCCTCCACGACTTCCTTGATCGACACGCCCACCGCGCGGCCCGCGCCGCCCTTGAGTCGAATCACCTCGGCGCCCGACTTCTTCGTGAAGTCGAACACGCCTCGAACGGCCTCTTCGCTGTAGCCGGGAATCGACGCGAGCGGCACGCCGCCCACCGTCGCCGAGGAGAGGATCGGGACCATCGAGTCGCCGTGCTCGCCCAGCACCAGTGCCTTGACGTCGGTCGCGTTCACCTCGAACTTGTCCGCGAGAAGCGAGCGGAAGCGGCAGGTGTCGAGCACGGTGCCCAGTCCGAGCACCCGCTCTTGGGGCACGATGTCCGCCTGCGCGGCGAGGTGGGTGAGAATATCGACCGGGTTCGAGACCACGAGGATCGTGGCGCCTTCCGCCAAGGCGACGCCCTTAACGCTGTCGAGAATCCCTTTAAACAGGGAGACGTTGCGGTTGACGAGTTCCAATCGCGTCTCGTCCGGCTTGCGCCGCAGGCCCGCCGTAATCACGACGCAGTCCGACCCCTCGACGATCTCGTAGCCCTTGGACGAGGTGAACTTCTGATTCGCCGTGAGCGCCGCGCCGTGCCGCAAGTCGAGTGCCTCACCGGCGGCCATGTCCTCGTTGTAGTCTACGAGCGCGATTTCGCGAACGACCCCGCCGAGTTGGAGGGCGTACGCCGCGTCCGAGCCGACCCTACCGCCGCCACCGATGATGCTGACCTTCATCCTCTAGAGTATGGCAGGGGCGTCGGGCGACGAGAACCCCGATCCGCGGAATCGCGAAATCCTATCGTCTCAACGAATCGGCCACAGCCCAGCCGCACAGGGCGCCAAGGTAGGCAAGGTTGCCGCCCCAAAGCAGGGTGCCCAAGGGCGGAACATGGGCGGGACCGAGCATCGCCGCAGCGGCCTGGAGGGCGACCATCCCCGCGACCGCGGCCAGAAGACGCGTGGTCGTGAGGCTGAACGCCCGCTGAATCAGGCCCAGCACCGCGTAGAGCACCGCCGCGGCGGGAAAGCTCACGAGGGCCACGAGGCCAAGCGCGACCGTAGGTCCCAGCCGGCCCGACGCCAGAGCATCGAGTCGGTCGAGCAGGTTACCCGCCGCGAGACACGCCCCCGTCGATACGCCCCCAAGGAACAGCAGCGCAAGCAGACCTACCGTCCACCCACCCGGGAGGGCACCGCCGCGCTCGGGCGATAACAAGAGGAACAAGGCGAAGAGAATCGCGACGACGCCAAGCGCCAACACGGAAAGCCCCCGCTGGTCGTCCGCATCGAGGTGCGTGCCTCCCCGCGCGTCGGTACGAACCTGGGCTCGTTGCAGAACCTCCTCGTACCGTTTGAGGTACGTCGCGTTGCGGGGATCCATCTGAATCGCCAGGGAGTACTGCCGGGCGGCTTCGTCCAGCTTGCCTCGCTGGCGGGCGAGGTCGCCGCGTACCGCATACGGAAGGGATTGGCGGGGATCCCGTTCGACGATCTCGTCGGCGAGTTTCTCGGCCTCGGCATACAGACCCCGCGAGAACAGCATCGAAAGACGCGCCAGTTGGGTGGGAAGCGGGATTCCCGGCGTCGTGGTCCGGGCCGACGTCGGCGGCGCGGTCGAAGCGGCCCGCGCGGCGCGAGCACGGGCGTCCGAATCGCGCGCCCGCTTGGCCTCGGCTTCGCGCTCGGTGGCGCGACGCGCCTCGCCTTGGATTCCCTCGTCGTAGCGCCGCCGCTCGTCCGGGTCGGCGAGCACTTCGTAGGCGGCGGTCGCCTCCATAAAGATCCGCGTCGAGGCGGGATCGGGATTGCGGTCCGGGTGATGGCGCAGGGCGACACGACGGTAGGCGGCCTTGACCTCGCCGTCCGTCGCGGTTGGACGCAAACCCAGCGTCTCATAGTGAGTGCGCGCCATCCCTTCTAAAGTTTACGCAGGGAGAGTCGCGCAATCCTGCGGCGTTTCAACGACATTCGCAAACTTCTTATCCAGAAGCGGAAGGACTTCGTCGTCGTTGGGCTCGACCTACGGTCAGCAAGGGCGCTCCGCGCATCGGGCGACGCTCTCATCCCATTTCACCTTTGGCCAAGGGTTCCGATCGTTTAGTTACCATCAATCCTCGGTTTAACCATGAGACGAGCGCCTCTCTTTCCGATCGAGGGCGGATTAGAGCAACCCTCGCTCCGGCGACGAAGACTCCCTTGCGGACCCAAAGCGAGAAGCTTCTTGGCTTAGAAAACGATTAAGTTCCGGAGAACCTGACGACCGAAACGCACTCCGTAGAAAAATGGAGACAAGACTCCTCGAAAATTGGGGCGCCAAAGAACGGATCGCCTAAGTACTCTCGTCCTGCCCATCGTCCGGTGTCGCGCAAATCGACCCGCTCACCAAGGAAAGACTCTTGTACCGAACGACGCCCTCTTCTCTCGATCGCCCTTCCAAGGTCCATGGCCTCGTCGGACTGTCGTCCCTCGCGCTCGCGCTTTGCGCTCCGGCGCTTTCGTCGGCTCACGGGGCTAAGGCTTCGTCCACGACGTCCGCCGTGAGCATGACGTTGCCGACGGTTCTGAGCGGCGCGACGTACGTGAGCCACGTGTCGTCTTCGGCGACGCTGAACATGGCGATGAGCCTTACTCCCGCGAATCGGGCGGGACTCGTCGCCTTTTCCAATTCCGTCAGCGATCCGACCAGCGCGAATTACCATCGCTTTCTGACGCCCACGCAGGTTGGAACGAAATTTGGTGCATCGACGACCACCGTCAACACCGCGGTCGCCTACCTGAAATCAAAGGGCCTGACCGTCGGCCTGATCGCCAAAAACCACATGGCGATCGTCTTCAGCGGCAAGGTCAGCGCTATCGAAAGCGCCTTCTCGACCAAGATCAACAACTACTCGGTCTCGACGCGCCCCACCCCGGGACCTCTTGCCTTCTACAGTGCCGCGACGGTGCCGAAGCTGCCTTCGACCTTCGCGGGCCAAGTCGTGACGATCGACGGCCTATCGAATGCGAATCCTCCCATCAAGAGGACGACCGAGCTCCGTCCCATCGATGCACGGAACGTTTACGATGCGACGCCCCTTTACGGCTCGAGCAACACCGGTGGCCACAAGGGCGAGGGCGTCAACATCGGCATCTCGAATTTCGACGGCTACCGCCTTACGAACGCCGCGATCTACGCCAATACCTTCAACCTTCCTTTGCCAGGCGGTACGGGAACGAACATCCACAAGGTGATCGTCGGCGGCGTCGATGGGGAGACTCAAAACGCGGGCGCCGAAGGCGACCTCGACTACCAAATGGTTCTCGGCATCGCGCCGAAGAGCGACGTTTACATCTACGACGGAATTGGCGGCGGTCTGATCGCGACGCTCACCGAAGAGGCCGACGACAACATCGTCGATATCATGACCGAGAGCTACGGATTCGGTGGCGGGGACGACTTCTATCTTGCCGCCCACGACCAGCACTTGGCGATGACCGCCCAGGGAATCACGTACCTGGGCGCCAGCGGCGATAGCGGCACCGCCGACCTGATCAACGATCCCTATCCCGATTTCGACCCGGACGTTCTTGAGGTCGGCGGCTCCGACGTCACGGTAAGCGGGACGACACGAGGTACCGAACTCGGATGGACGGGAAGTGGAAGCGGCTGGTATCAACCGGCGATCTCGTTCAACGTCCTTCCGCCCTATCAAGTCGGCGACGGGGTTCCGACGAACATCAACAAACGGTTGGTTCCGGACGTCGCGCTTCACGCGACGGCCTGGTTCTTCGCTTTCAACGGAGCGATCCAGGGAGTCGGCGGAACGAGCGCGGCAACGCCAAGCTTCGCGGGCCAACTCGGCCTCATTCTCCAGACGCTGAAGGAGAACGATGCCGCCGATCCCACCCCAAGCGGGCGTTTTCGCCTGGGTCGAATCCAGGACTTCATCTATCCCTTGATGGCAGGCGGTTCCCTCGCCTTCTTCGACATTACGGACATGGACGGAGCGAACGCCGGCCTCCTGCCGGACGGCACGCCGAGCGTGACGAAAGTGGGCTGGGACTTCGTCACCGGTCTGGGCGCCCCGGACGACAACATCCTCTTCCAATCGTTCTTGGGCACCTCGAGCATCGATTTCACCAACGAGCCAACCTCGACCGCGATCTTTTCGGTGACTTCGCCGAACCTGGTTCTCGGAACGGCGCCGTTTGGCGATGCGACTTCGCTCAGTGCCGCGGACGGCGTCTCCTATACGCTTCAGTCCGTTAAGCAAAACGGAGTCGGCCAAGTTGCGGCCATCACTATCGGGGTGCCCCTGCAAACCTCGAAGACGGCGCACAGCGCCACCGCGAGCGTGACCATGATGACTCCGACGAACGTTACCGGCACGATTTACCTGTTCAACTCGAGCACGAGCCAGTACGATCTCGTCGCTACGGTGGCGGGCACAGGAGGCATGACGACGACGAGTATCCCACTCGACCTCTCTACGGGCACCTACACAGCGGGGAACACGGTCAAGATGCTCGTCCGAGGACTGAAGCCTACACGACTAGGCTCGTCAACGTTCACCCTGGCGGTCGACAGCGCCATCGTGATGGAAAAGGTCTCGCGAAGCTAGCGCAAAAAACGTCCGTTTCTCCCTAAATTCATGATATGGACGCGTTGTCGATCTCGATTTGCGCTATATTTCGGTGTTCGTAACGGTGGATGCGCTCCGCAGTTTACGAACACCGTTTGCGGAATCTCGTTCAGGGTTCCGCAAGGATCCTTCGCGTGAACCGAAAGATGCTCTCATCCCTCACCCCGCGCTACGGCTATCGTGCCGCGAGCCTATTCGTCTCGGCCCTCTTCGTCGTGTCCGCCGCCCATGCCGAAGGGACGGTGCAGGTGACTGCGGTTCCGGGCGTGTTGGCGAAGTCGACCGTCGTGGGAACCCCCTCCCAATCCCAGGCGCTCCACTTCTCGTTCGCTTTGCCTCCCTCGAGCCGATCGGCATTTCAGGACTACGCCAACCGCGTCAGTAACTCGAAAGACTCCTTGTTCCGGCATTTTCTTACGCCAGCCCAGGTCGGCGCGAAGTTCGGTCCGAGCACCGCGACGCTGAGTACGGTTACGTCGTACCTCCGCGGCAAGGGCTTCACGATCAAGACGATCAACGGCAGCCGCCTCTCGTTCCTCGCCGACGCGACGGTCAAGCAGGCGGAAAGCACGTTCGGTACCAAATTCTACAACTACCAACTTAAGACCGAGGACGCAAGGTACCGCACGACCTTCTATGCGAATTCGACTCCGCTGAAGCTACCGATCTCGGTCGGAAGCAAGATCTTCGTCATTGGCGGAGCCTCGAACGCGATCAAGCCGCAACCGGAGATCCTCGACGTCACTCAGACGCGAACTCTCTACAACACGGCTCCCTTCTACAGCAGCGGTAAGCGGGGCCAGGGCATCAGCATCGGCATGGTTAACTACGATGGTTATCGTTTAACCAACGTTCCGTTGTTTTACAGCCAGTACGGACTCCCCGCACCCGCGGGTGGCGTGGGCAGCAACATCAATCAGGTGTCGATCGCGGGTTCGAACGGCAATACTCAATCCGGGATCGATGGGGAGGGTGACCTCGACATCCAGATGATTCTCGGCATGGCGCCGCTTTGCAATCTCTACATCTACGACGGCGCCAACGCGGATCAACTCGCGGTGTACACCGAGCAGGCTTCGGATAATCTCTGCGACATCATCTCGGAAAGTTGGGAATACGGCTTTTCCGCCCCCACCGATGATGCCTTAGCGACCGCTTGTCACGACCAACGGGTTCAGATGACCATCCAGGGCATTACCATGGCTTCGGCTGCGGGCGACTTTGGCGCTATTGGCCGAGGAGATCCGTATCCGCACTTCGATTCGGAGGTTCTCCAAATCGGTGGGACGATCGCGACGGTCGGTTCGACTGGCGTTCGCGCATCGGAGGTCGCGTGGTCGGTCGCCAGCAACAGTTCGGGTGAACTCGGCGGCGGTGGCGGCTGGTTCCCAGATGCCTTCACGATCAACACTCGGCCACCGTATCAGAGCGCCTCGGCACCGTACAACTTCGGAATTCGGACGGACATCAACAAGCGGCTCTTTCCGGATATCTCGTTCAACGCCGCGGGGAATAACAGCGGCGCCTATTACTTCTTTGTCAATGGCGCGCTTTCGGGCGATTCGGTCGGTACGAGCTTCGCCTGCCCGATCTTCTCGGGAATGCTCGGCGTCGTCGAGCAGCAGTTGATCAGCGACGGGTTCTTCGACACGTCATCCCATCGCCTAGGTCGTCTCCAAGACACGATCTATCCGATGCAGGGCGACCCCAGCGTCTACTTCGACATCACGTCGGGCACGATCGGGCCTCTCCCAGACGGCACCCAAGCGGCCGCGACGGCGGGTTGGGACTTCGCCACAGGTTGGGGCGCGGTCGACATGGGGGCTTTCGAAAACTCTCTGCTCGCAACCGCGAGCGTGTCTGTCTCGGATGCGGCGAGCTCGGCGAACGTGTATACGATCAACAGCCCTTCGCTTACTCTCGGTACCGTGGTCGGAGGCGATGTGTCGTCCTTGCCTAACGCGGATGGCGTCTCGTACGTCCTTCGGTCCGTCAAGCAGAACGGTCTCGGTCAGACGGCGGCCGCGACGGTAACGATCCCGCTCCAGACGGCGAAGAAGCGCAACTCCGCTTCGTTGTCGCTCGTCATGGAGACGCCGACCAAGGCAACCGGGTATCTCTACCTCCTCAACGCCACGACCGGCGCTTACGATCTCATCAACACGATCGCAGGTACCGGAGCGATGACGACGACGACGGTCGAACTCGACACCGACGCCAACACGTACATCAGCGGCAACACGGTGACGGTGTTGGTACGGTCCATCATGCCGACGCGGTTGGGTACTGCGCCTTACAACACGACGATCGACCAAGTTTCCGTGACCGAGCGCGTCGCTCGGGGTTAACTACTCGATTCCATTCCACGGGGGCGGGGCCGTCTGAGACGGCCCCGCCCCCGTTTCTTTACGGGCTTCTCCATCTATCGATTCTTGCGATTTTGAAGGTCACGAAACCAGAACTTTAGTCCTAGGTGTCAATGTTGCCGGACAATGCGGAGTACGGACGCGGAAGGAACGGATACCGCTCCTCGCGAAGGCCTAAACCGTATGCTTCGAATTACTCTTGCCACGGGCGTCGTCGCCCTCTGCTTCCCCGCGTTCGGTCAGAACGTGCCCACCCGCGCTACGATTCCCGCGCCGATGCAGGTGCCGGATGCCGTCGGCCGTGCTCACGTCGTGAGCGCGTTGCCGAGTGCTCAGGCGCTACATCTCTCCCTTAGCCTTGCCCCAGCCGACGCGGCGGGTCTCGAGGCGTACGCGAACGACGTGAGCGATCCGTCGAGCCCCAACTACCGGAAGTTCCTAACGCCCACTCAGGTCGGCGCGCGGTTTGGACTCGCGCCCGTGCGGATCCAGGCGATCCAGGCGTACCTTGCGGCGCAGGGCATGAAGGTGACGCTCGTCGCCCCGAACCGCCTCTCGATCCTCGTCGACGCGACGGCGGCGCAAGCCGAGAAGGCGTTCGACACGACGCTCGCCGTCTACCACGCGACCCCGCTAACGGCCGCCGACCGCGCCGACTTCTATTCCTACACAGAGACGCCGAAGCTGCCTTCCGCCTTCGCCTCCAGCGTGGTGCATATCGGTGGCCTTGAGAACGCGACGAAGCCCGTACCCCGTGCGATCACCGCGTCCCAGACCCGCGCGATCTACGGGGCGGCGAGCGATTACTCGAGCGGCTACACCGGTGCGGGACGCTCGATCGCCATCTCGAACTTCGACGGCTACCGACTCACGAACGTCGCGCCGTACTACAGCTACAACTCGCTTCCCGCGCCGAGTGGCGGCATCGGCAGCAACATCAAGGTCACCGTCTGCGGCACCGCGTCGGGCACGGGGACGCCTCAGGGCGAGGGCGATCTCGACATCCAGATGGTGCTCGGCATGGCTCCGCTGTGCAACTTCACCATCTACGATGGCAGCGACCTCATCACGGTTCTGACGCGAGAAGTCAACGACAACACGGCCGACGTCATCAGCGAGAGCTATGGTTGGAATCTTCCGGCTTCGACGGCGACCGCGGCGCACAATCTCCATCTCTCGATGACCGCCCAGGGCATCACCTACATGGCGGCTTCGGGTGATAGCGGCACGAGCTTCGGCGGCTACGACTACCCCGACTACGAACCGGAGGTTCTGATGGTCGGCGGAACCGTCGCAACCGCGACGACGGCGGGCGCCCGATCGTCGGAGGTCGGTTGGAGCGGCAGCGGCGGCGGCTACAGCACGAACGCCGCGTCCTTCAACACCCTTCCAAGTTGGCAAAAAGGGACTGGTGTCCCGACGACCATCAACAAGCGGTTGGTCCCCGACGTCGCTCTGAACGCCTCGGGCAGCAACAGCGGCGCGTATCCGTTCTACTTCAACGGCAGCCTGACCACGGGCTACGTGGGCACGAGCTTCGCCTCCCCCGTCATGGCAGGCCTCATCGGCATCGCCGAACAGAAGCTCGACGCTCTGGGCTACTTCGGCACCGGGACCAAGCGCCTGGGCCGCCTACAAGACGCGATCTACGCTCAGAACGGACGCAGCGACGTTTGGTACGACGTGACATCCGGCAGCAACGGCAATCTTCCCAACGGAACCGCGAGCACAGCAGGCGTGGGTTGGGATAGCGTCGCGGGATGGGGCGCGATCAACATCGACGGCTTCATCGCCGCCTTGCGGGGCACGACCTCCGGCGGGGGTGGCGGAACGACACCATCGTCGACCACTTATTACGCCACGAGCGCCACGGTCTTCAGCACCCAAGGCAGCCTCGCCTCGGGCAACGCGGCGAGTCTGAAGACGACCGATGGCAACGACTTTACCGTTGCCTCGACGAAGCTCAACGGTGTGGGCACCGTCGCCTCGTGCGATGCCATCTTCAACCTTCCGGCCGGCTCGACGGGAAGCGCGACGATCAACATCGTCGCCAACGCTCCCTCGGGAACGACCGACCAAGTGTTCGTCTACAACGTCTCGACCGGAAACTACGACCTGATCTCCTCCACGGCGTTGACCGGCGTGGATAAGAGCTTCACCGTCACCCTCTCGAACGTCGCCAACTACGTCTCTTCGGCCGGTGCGATGACGATCGTGGAGCGCACGATCAAGAGCTCGGGCACCTACACCTTCAAGACGGACCTTCTGACCGTTACGAAGTAAGAGATCTCCTACTTCCCCTCGCACTCGGGGGGGATCGTCTCGACGCGAGGGTCCGTCTTTATGGAAAGACGGACCCTCGCGTCCTTTTTTGCATCGTCCCGACGCGGTCCTACGTCGTCTAAGTACACTCGTAAGCGAGCCCCCCTTGGACCAGATTTTCGGCGCGTTTCCCATGCTTCGAACGCTCACCCTGCGCGATGCCCTCATCGCCCTGGTGGATGTATTTCTGGTCGCGTACCTGATCTACCGGCTCCTTATGCTCGTGCGAGGAACCCGCGCCTGGCGCATCCTGGTGGGTATCGGGATTTTCGTGTTTCTCCTCGGAGCGAGCGAGCGGCTCCAGCTTCACACGCTCCACTGGGTGCTCGCCAGCGCCACCCCTCTCGGCCCGGTCGCCCTCGCGATTCTTCTCCTTCCCGAGATGCGTCAGGCGATCGAGGGACTGGGCAAGCTCGACCGGTGGACCCAGCGCTTCGCCTCGCCGGCGGAGACGCGCGCCGAAGCCCGGACCGTCGAGGAGATCGTCGCCGCCGCCGCCGAACTCGCGGCAGGACGCGTTGGGGCACTTATCGTGTTGGAGAAGGCCGCGCCGTTGGATGAGTTCGCCGCGAATGGCGTCGCTCTTTCCGCGGATGTCTCGGCGCCTCTCCTCGGCGCAATTTTCTACGAGGGTAATCCGCTTCACGACGGGGCGGTGATCGTGCGGGGCGACTCGATTCTCGCCGCCGCGTGCCGGCTTCCCCTTTCCGAAAGCACGAGAATCGACCAAAGCGTCCACATGCGCCATCGGGCCGCCGTCGGCGTCACGGAGGCGACCGATGCCCTCTGCATCGCCATCAGTGAGGAGCGCGGAACGATCAGCGTCGCTTCCGAGGGCCGGCTCCGTCGCCTGGCGAACCACCTGGAGCTGCGAGATGTCCTGAATCGCGAACTGCGTGGCGCCGTCGAAGAGACCGCTAAGGCCCGTGCGCGCCGCGCCCGACGGGAGGCCGCGGCGAAGTGAGACATCACGGCCCCAACTGGCCCATCGCTCTCGCTTCGCTTACCGTTTCGGTAATGCTCTGGTTCGTCGTCTACGCTCAGAGCGTGCCCGATCCGAAGACGGTGCGCGCGCCGCTCACCGTCGACGGCCTCGACCGAAGTCGCTTTTTTCTGCGAGAGCTGCCCAACGACGTTCGGCTTACCGTGAACGCGCCGGCCGACCGCGCTAACGATCTCGTCGAAGAACGCGTGACCGCCTCCGTCGATCTCTCCAATCCTCGAAACGGCACCCACGACTATCCCGTGACGGTGTCGCCGGATTGGGTGCGCCGCTACATCGGCGACGCGCGGCTGACCGCCCGGGTCACGATCGAGCCAATGGAGAGTCGCACGATGCGCATCACCCACAAGGTTAAGGGATCTCTCCCCGACGCCAACCTGCAGCTCGTGAGCTCCCGGATCGCGCCGGAGAAGGCGGAGGTGATCGGACCCGCTAGCGAGGTTGAAACGGTCTCCACGGTTCAGGCCTTTCTCGACCTCTCGGCAATCAGCGCCGTGGACGGGAAGCCCCAGGAGAGCAAGCTGATCGTTCTCGACGACCGCGGCGTCCGCCCCCAGGATGTCCAAACCTCGCCGATGTACGCCCAGTTCACCTACAAGATCGACGCCGCCGAAACGACGAAGCCGGTGACCGTCGTGCTTCCCGAGCTCGACGTCTCGTACGACGCTTCGGTGCGCGGCAATGGCTATCGCATCTACCCTCCCTCCGTCAATCTTCGCGGCAAGCCCGCGGTGCTAACCAACGTCAGCAAGCTTTATACGGAACATGTCCGGGCGCGTAATCTGGCTCGCGACCGAACCGTTCGCGTTCGCCTCGTTCCTCCGCAGGGGACGGAAATCGTCGGACCGAAAGAGGTTTCGGTGACCTACCTCGTCCTCCCCGCCCCAGTTCCGGGAGCGATGGATGCGAGGGGCGAAAGCCCCTCCTCAAACACGAATCCTAATCCGCGATGACCGAGATCCGCCCGATCCGTGAACCGGAGGCCGAAAACTTCCTGCAGCTCCTTTGCGACGTCTTCGGCCTCGACTTCGACCGTGCGAGCGGACTGTTCTTCGAGGATCCGATGTTCGACCTGCGCCGCAAGTGGGCCTTGTTCGAAGGCCAGGAGATGGTCTCCGTACTCACCACGACGCCGCTCGAATTCGGCTGGGGCCGGGCTTACGGCGTCGCGGGCGTGGCGACGCGCGCCGACCGCCGGGGCGAGGGCCACGCGGGCAAACTCCTGGAGCGGGTCCACAAGGAGGCGCAACGCATTGGCGAAGGACGGGGCCTTCTGCTCGCTAAAGAGCTTGGTCTCTACGACCGGCTTGGTTTCGAGGCGCTCGACCGAGTGGTTCGCGCTCCCCTCGCGACGATCCCCGAGGGCGAGGTCCCACCCGCGATGCACGTTGAGGAGGTTCGCGCGATGTACTCCGCTTGGGCCGACGGACACCCCGACCGTCTCCGCCGAGACCGAAAGCGCTGGACCCTGTGGAAGTGGCACTTCCGTCAATGCACCCCCTTCGTCGACGGCTATCTCTGCTTTGAGAACGACACCCTGCGCGAGGGTCTCTGGTCCGAGTCCCAGCCCGCGATTCCCCTTCCCGCCGGGACCGAGTGGTTCGGCACGACCCTCGTCGCGGACATGCTGGAGATCCCCGTCGCCGCCCCGCCCATCGTCGAGCTTTACCTCATGGGTCGCGACGTCCCCGGCATCCCGCAACTCTTCATGACCGATCAGTTCTGATCGGCCCGAAGATTCCCCGTTCCTAAAACAGCCTTAGCTACTTTTCGTGAAGTCGTAGTCGTTGGTGGCTCCCGTAACGCCGCCTTGGCTGACGGTGACCGCACCACCCAGATGTCCGTTCGTGATCGACCAGGTGCCGTTGAGGGAAGCGGTTAACGAGCCTTCCGTAAGTGTCCCCGTGACAACTCCCGCGGTCGAAATCGCACCCTGCACCGTGTAGTTTTCGTTTGTCGTGTTGTCCAATCCCCCGCCGGTATACGAACCGTCCGCGGCGATCGCGACGCTCGCCGTTCCGGATTGGCCCGAGGAGGAGTAGGTCCCAGACCAATTGCCGGCAAACGGAGAGGTGCTGACGTGCGACGAATGGCCGCCTCCGCCGCAGCCGAAGAGGCTGAAGCAGGTAAGGGCAATCGCCGCTCCGGAGAGAAGACGAAACTGCGACCGATTTGATTTCCCGTGCGGAGGCGCCATCTTGGCGTTCATGAGGGCCGTTTTGTTCATAAAGTTAGACCTAGTCATCGCGAATGGGTAGCGGACGACGGCGGTTATAATGAAATCGAGGCGTCAATCATCGTCAATCCGATGACTTCAAGTT
>CAXUKB010000016.1:0-25748 GCA_964251345.1 uncultured Fimbriimonas sp.
GGAAGCCGCGGGGCATTAGTTCGGAGGGCCCACGCGCTGCGAGAACGTCGCGGTGGTGGCCGAGGGAGTTGTAGAACACCCGTCCCGCTCCGTAGCGCTTCGTCCACACGACGGGCATCTGACAAGGATTGGGAGCGTGCGGTCCCTCGACGCCGGGTGTGGGGAACGTCGTCGTGGCGAGGACGTGATTCGCCGGATCGGTGTGCATGTAGTATTGCTCGCTCGCGACTTCGAAGTCGGGAATGTCGCGCGTGATCGGGTGTGAGTGGTCGGCGATACTGACCTTGTAGTGAACGCCGTCGTTGCCGGGGTGCGCCACCCACTGCCCGCCGGTCATGAACTGCCACTCCGTGTCCATGCGAAAGGCGTCGCACATGCCGCCGTGGCAGCCCGCTAGGCCGACGCCTCCCTCCGAGACCGCTTTAAGGATGGGATCGCGCTGTTCCGCGGAGATCGTCCCCATCGTCCACACAGGGACGATAAGCGTCTGCCCCGCCATCAACTTTTCATCCGCGAAAGCGGCGAGCGAGTCCTTAACCGCCACCTCGAAGCCTTCCGTCTCAAGGATGTTCTGGAAAAGGCCCGCGACCTGCTCCGGCTCGTGCCCATCCCATCCACCCCAAACGATTAGTGCCCGTCGCTCCGCCATCTTAACGGTAATCGTACCTACCGACGAAAGCTGGCGGATAATGAAGGCGTGACCGGCACCCTCCTCCTGGCCTCACTCCTCATCACCCAAGGCGCCGCCTCTCCTAACCTCGTGGTGGCGACTGGCGCTGCCGAAAAGATCGTCGACGCCGACTCGGCGAAGGTCTTCCTCTACACGAACGCAGACGACCTCGATGCCGCAGTAGCCCGTAAGTCGGTCCGAGCCAATGCCGAACGGATCGTCGCCTCGCTTAAGCGGTCGCCGCTCGACGGGATCGCTTACCGTATCGATGATCCTTCGACAAACGCTGAGTATGAGCAGACCGCCGTCGTTGGAGGGCCGTCGGCGGCGATGGGCTTTAGCGAAGCCCGGAAATTCGCTCGGTTCCACGCCTTCGAAAGGATCACGGTGCAGATCGACGATCTGCGGACATTGCCTGAGTTCATTCGCAATGCGACGTTGACCGAAGGTGCCTCCGTTTCTTCGGTGAGCTATGGGGTGCGGGACGAGACCGGCCTGCGGACGGCGGTTCTTCGGAACGCCTTCGAAGATGCGCGTCGAACGGCCGAGGAGACGGCCAGCGCCATGGGCCTTCACCTAGGTGACGTTTATCTTGCCGACGTGGGGAGTGGCCCGACGGTCGTCGGCTCTTCCTTGAGTGGCAACTTCTAGAAGGGCCAGAAGGTCGACTTTTCAACCACGAGCGTGCGAGCGGACGCGAAAATCAGCATCCAGTTTCGCCTCGTCAAGTAAAGACTCGTTCAAAACGGAGTTAGGCGTCTAAAGGAACGTGAAGCCTTTCCGCGTTCCTCTCGTCGCCGCCCTCGCCGCTCTCGCTCTCGCGGCGGGAGCTCAGACGCCGGTCGCAACGACGCTGCCCCAAGGGCTCCTCACCGTCGGGGGCTACGCGGAAGCGAAGACCGATGCGGACATGGCGACGATTCGCCTGGGGGTCGAAACTCAGGCGAAAACGGCTAAGGAAGCTCAGGCGAGCACCAACGCCCTCGCGAACCGGCTGATCGAGGCCGCGCTGAAGGTCGTCTCCGATCGAAAGGCTTACCAGACCTCGGATCTGTCGCTCGAACCGGTCTACTCCCAACCGAGCGGCTATCCTGGTAGCGCAACCGCACAGCCGCCCAAACTCATCGGCTATCGAGCGCTGAATGTCCTGACTGTTCGGGTCGACGACGTGACGAAGGTCGGCCCGCTCGTGGATGCGGTTACCGACGCCGGGGCGACGAACGTCGATTCGATCTCCTTCGGACTGAAAGACTCGAAAGCAGCGCGTCGTCAGGCGCTCATCGACGCGGTCCGTGACGCCCGCTCGAAAGCGGAGGCGATGGCGGCGGGCCTCGGTTTGCGTCTCGGCGACGTCTACAGCGTGGACGAGGGTGGCCTTCCGGTCGTCCGTCCCTACGAAGCCCCTGCCATGGCCATGCGAGTGGCCGGAACTCCGGTGATGACAGGTGAGGTCTCGCTCAGTGCGAGCGTCACCCTTCGGTTTCGCCTGATAAGGTAAGCGATGCCAGATCGAGCCAAAGCTTGCCGTCGAGCGTGAGGAGAATCGCTCCTTGAACGACGATGGCAATCCCGAAACCCTTCACGGTCCTGCGAGTGCCGGCGAGAGACGCCATGGCGAGTCCGACCCCAACATATCCCACGTTAAGACCTTCGTTGAGGGCGACGAACGGAACGAGTGTCGAGAGGGACGGAGGGCCACTGCCGTGGCTCGCGAGAACGATCCCGGCGTCGATCGCGCCCCAAGCGGCGGTCATGATTCCGAACGGACGGAGCGCGGGCCAAGCGGCGAACAGCAGACCCAAGACCAAGCTGCATCCGGCGGCGAAGAGCAGCCGAGCTAGATGAACGTGGAGGAGCGCCTCAGGCATCGAGCTTCGGAGTGCCGTTAAGGGCGAGGTTTTCGTCTTGCGAGAGGTCGCGGAAGAAGCACGAGCGATAGTTCTCGTGGCAGGCCGCGCCAGTTTGCTCCACCTTCATGAGCAACGCATCGGCGTCGCAGTCGACGCTGACCGATCGCACTTTCTGCGTGTGGCCGCTCGTCAGACCCTTGACCCAGAACTCCTGCCGCGATCGGCTCCAGTAGGTCGCCAGTCCGCTCTCCAGGGTTTGGCGCAAGCTCTCCCGGTTCATCCACGCCATCATCAGCACCTCTCCCGTCGTCGCGTCCTGCGCGATGGCGGGGATAAGGCCGTCGGCATTGAACTTGAGCGAATCGAGGGCGGACACGCTATGAGGGTACTTTCACAAGGCGTTGCTCCGCCGCCACTGGACCCTCTTCATCGCGATCCTGCCGCTCCTTGGCTGGTGGACCTACGGTCTCTTCGATCTCGACGAAGGCTACTACGCGGCGATCGCGGGCGAGATGAACCGCCGCAGCGAGTGGATCACCCCGATTTACAACGGCCATCCCTGGTTCGAGAAGCCGATTCTCATCTACTGGCTAATGAAGCCGTCGCTGATGCTGTTCGGCGACGGCGTCGGACCCCGGATGCCGTCGGTCGTCACGACCGTCCTGCTCTACCTGCTCTGTTCGTGGTTTGCCCGCCGCCGGCTATCGGAGATGGCGGCACGTTGGACGCCGATCGTGCTGGGTTCGTCGTTGCTGATCGTCGGTGCGGGACGGATGGCGCTGACCGATCCGCCTTTCGTCCTCGCGCTGACGGCGGCGTTCCTCCTGTTCTGGGAATCGCTTGTGGGAAGTCGAAATTGGCGGATTGCGGCGGCGGCGTGTCTAGGCGTCGCGGTCTTGGCGAAGGGTCCGGTCGCGGGTCTTCTTTTCATTCCGATCGTGGGCTGGACCTACTGGAAGGAGACGGAGATCCGTCCGGCGTTTCAGGGTGGGTGGCTCGCCGGAATCGTCGTGTTCGCCCTTGTGGTCGCATCCTGGTACGGGCCCTGCTACCGGGAGAACGGCCGCGTCTTCGTCCAGCAGTTTTTGATCGAACAGAACATCGGTCGATTTGAGGGCGGCGATAAGGCGCATGCGGTTCCGCTTCTCCCCTTCGGGTGGGCCTTCTATCCGCTCCTTTTGCTCGTGGGTTTCGCCCCTTGGTGGTGGTTCCTCCGCCGGGCATGGGCGCGCACGTCGCCGGTCGAGCGATATCTCAAGACCTGGGCGGTGGTGATCCTCCTTTTTTTCACGATCAGCTCCGCGAAGTTACCGCACTACATTCTTCCGGCCCTTCCGCCGCTTGGGCTTCTCGTCGCGAGCAGCCTCCAGCCGATCGAGGCGTACACCCGCCGGATCGCTGTCGGAATGGTTGCGGCGGCAGCGTTCGCCAACGCCGCGTTTCTCGGCTACTACTATGGCTTCGCGCCGTTCCGGATGGCGGGCTTCCACGCGGAGGTCCAGCGTCTCGCGCGGTACGTTCACGATCAAGCTGCGGCAACCGACGACGTCGCGCTCTATTCGCTTCCAAAGCGGAAGGATCTCAAGAGCAAGCCGGGGATGCATGTCGAGGAGACGAGCCACCCTTCCCTGCTGCTCTATCTCGACCGAGACGTGACGGAGGCAAAGCCCGAGGACTGGCCGGAGCTACTTGCCGACCCTCGTCCGCTCTGGATCATCACACGCGAGAACCGCGTCACGCCCGAGATGCGTCGGACCGCGGGCCCGAGGCTGAAGGCCGTCGAGCCCTTCCCGCCCGATTATTATCGGTTGTACAAATTGGAACCGCGCTGACCGGTCTATTCGCGAGCGTCAGCCTAGCTGGGCGCTGAGAAAACGATAACTGCTCGCCAGGCAGTCGAAGGGATCTCGGCGGCAAGTATCCTGCTCGACGATGGCCCATTCGGTGCCGCCGGAGCGGCAAGCCTCGACGATCGCGTCCCAGTCGAGGTTCCCCTCGCCGACGGGCGCGAATTTCGCGCCTTCCCAGCCCACGATTTCCAGATCCTTAAGGTGGATGGCAGGGATCCGGCCCGCCGCCCGCTCGAGAAGGGCCTGCGGAGAATGCCCCGCGACGGCCACCCAGTACGTGTCGATCTCCAGCATGAGGTTCGGCACGTCAAAGAGCACGTCGTAAAGCGGCGTGCGCGAGTTGTGCTGGTGCATGAACTCGTGCGCGTGATTGTGATAGCCGAATAGGACCCCGGCCTTATTTAGATCCATGATCACCGGCACGAAGTGCGAAGCGAAGCGGTTATACGCGTTCAGATCGAGGCCGAACTCCGCCCCAATGCTTCCCACCGCCGTGTAACCGCAGCCCAACGTCCGATGGACCTCAACTTCCTCCTCAAGGTGGTTTAGGAAGCGATCGACGGGCCGATGCGTCGCGCAGCACACCAGTCCGTGCCGATCGAGCATCGATCGGAGCTCTTCGGTGGTGAGCAGTCCGGCGTCCCACGCCCCGACGGCCGAGAGCTGAACGGCCGGGTAGCCGATCGCCGCCACCTGACGAAGGGCCTCGTCGAGCGCCTCCGGCGTCTTCGTGAACTCCCGAAGCGTGTACATCTGAACGGCGGGCTTCATGGCGCCAGGAGCTTACCAAGTACGATGAGGCGTGGCCCTTTACGACCGCCTGCCTTCTCTCCAGTACCCCGCGTTCCGGAGATGGGTCGTCGGTTCGTTCTTCTCGAACATCGGCGGTTCGCTTCAGATCTGGGCGATCTTTTGGCAGCTCGACCACCTCACTCACCGCCCTGAGGCGGTGGGCCTGGTCGGTCTTATTCGCGTTTTTCCGCTGCTCATCTTCGGCCTCCTTGCCGGACACCTCGCCGACACCCGCGAGCGTTCCAAGGTCTTGCTCGTGACCCAAAGTACGATGGGCTTTCTGGCCCTCGTCTTAGCGATCCTCACGTTAACCGGCCGTGTGACCCCGCTCGCGATCTACGGTCTAGTCTTGCTGGACTCCATCGCCCGGGCCTACGACGGTCCGGCTCGCCAGAGCATCGTCGCGAACCTCGTTCCGCCGGAGCACTATCCCAACGCGGCCAGCATCAGCGGCATTCAATGGCGGCTGAGCGAGGTGCTCGGACCGGTGCTTTCGGGCCTCTTGATCGCGCTGTTCGGCGCGACGAACGGACCGGGCCTCGCTTATCTTGGAAACGCGTTGTCGTTCGGCACCCTCCTCTATGCGGTTCTGAACCTTCCCCACTTGCCCGCCAAAGTCGCTCGGACCCGCGGAGCCCAAGCCGTGTTCAAGAGCATCGGAGACGGGCTCGCCTTTCTCCGTCAGGCGGTAGTGGTCCGAAACGCGATGTGGATCGACTTCTGGGGCACCCTCGTCGCGGGAGCGAGTGCCCTTCTCCCGACCTTTGCCCGCGCCGAGCTCCACGTCGGACCGACCGCCTACGGCATTCTCGTGGCAAGCCAAGGCCTGGGAGCGATGGCGGCCTCCTCGTACCTCGCTTGGCGTCCCGCCTATTCGCACCCCGGCAAGATCGTGATCGGGATGATCGCCGCGTTCGGTCTCGCGACCGCCGGGATCGGCATAAGCCCGAATCTCTACGTCGCGGTCGTCTTCCTCGCTCTCGTGGGCGCCACCGACATGATCTCGACCGTGCAGAGGCAGACCATTCGCCAACTCGCGGTGCCGGACGAGATGCGCGGCCGACTCTCCTCGATCGGCATGATCTTCCAAGTCTCCGGTCCGCAGCTCGGCGACTGGGAGGCGGCCCAAGTCGCCGGACTGACGAGCACCCGCTTCTCGTTCGTGCTCGGCGGGCTCGGTGCCGTGTTCGCCGCCGCCTGGTATGGATTCCACGGCCCTGCGCTTCGTGACTACGAGTTCAAGCCGCAGCGGATTGGTGAAAATTGAAGCGGACCGCTGCGCTTCAGGCGACTGCGCAAATCACTGCAGTCTCAGTCCGGAAGCTGGCTCTCGATGTACCTAAAGGCCTGAGCCATGCGAACCGCTTCGGGCCACTTGTCCTGCTCTTGTGGATTATCGTAACGGTAAGCACGGTACTTGCCATTCGCCTGTTCTTCGACGGTCAGGATAATCCCATCGCATATAAGCCGACGAGCATTTTGCGGAAGGGTCGAGTCGTCTGGAAGCACCCGAAAACCAAGTTCATCGACTTTAGCCCAAAAAGTTGACCAACCTTCTCTTGGCTCTTCGTAACGAATCGACCAGTCAGGATCGTACTTGTCGCCGCCGCCCCAGAAGTGCTTTTCTGCCGACCATTTTCCTCTCTTCCGCCTTAGGAAAAGAACTTCATTGTTATTATGAAAACGTGCGTACCAAAGGCGAATTTCCTCGTCGCCTGGTGGCAAGAGCACTTTCCGCAAGTCCCAGCCGGGTTGCCGCGCGAGGTGGCCCCTTAGAAAGTCCGGTTCTTTCTTCACGTTAAAGAAAGGCCTCACCCAACTCGCCTTTGGAAGGCTGACTTCGGGCACGCCTAAAATCGCCAGCACAGGCACATTCTAGCCATATGTTCATCAGATCATCGAACGTTTAAGCTAAATTAAGCGCACGATGCGAAGCCGCTCGTCCCGCCTTGAGGTCCGACGATGACCGCCGCCAAGCGCCTCCCCGGATTCCGGTGGACCATTTGTGCGCTGGTGTTCTTCGCCATGACGGTCAACTACCTCGACCGTCAGGTGTTCTCGCTTCTGGTGCCGTTCTTCGAAAACGACCTCCGCCTCTCGCCCACCGACCTCGCCTTGATCAACGTCGGTTTCGCTCTGCCCTATGGGCTCGCGATGACGTTCGTCGGGCGCTGGATCGACCGGGTCGGCGTCGGGCGCGGCCTAAGCGGCTCTTTCCTGCTCTGGAACCTCGCGAGCATCGCCCACGCCTTCGTCCGAGGGCTCGGGAGCTTCGTCTTCGTACGCGCCCTATTGGGTGTCGGGGAGTGCGGCATGTATCCGTCGGCGGTGAAGACGTCGGCCGAGTGGTTTCCGCAGAAGGAGCGGGCCACTGCAAACGGCGTCTTTAACGCGGGCGCGAACATGGGCGCCTTCCTCGCGCCGCTCCTTGGCGTGGGGATCGCTACCGCCTACGGCTGGCGTGCCTGCTTCGTGGTCACCGGCCTGATCGGCATGGCGTGGATTCCCGTTTGGAACCGCCTCTACCGTCCGCCTCAAGAGCATCCCCGCGTGTCGCCGGAGGAGTTGGCCCACATTCGGAGCGACGACGAGCCCGCGACGGCGCCGCTGAGCTACGCCCAACTGTTTGCGCTTCGGCCCGTCTACGGCCTGGCGCTCGCGAAGGCCCTCACCGACGCGCCTTGGTGGTTCTACTTGACGTGGATGCCGAAGTTCCTCACGGACCAGTTCCACGTGAGCCCCGGTTTCATGGCGTTGGCGATCCCCGTCGTGTACCTTGTGGCCGACGTCGGTTCGGTGCTGGGTGGGGCGGTCTCCTCGCGCCTTATCGCGCGCGGCATGGCGGTCGGTCCCGCACGCAAGATCACGATGCTCGTCTGCGCCCTTGCCGTCCTCCCTGTCATGTCGGTGGGCGGACTTGTGGATCACGCCCCGCTCTTGGGTATTCCCGCCGTCTTCTTCGCCGTCGCCGCCACCGCACTCGCCGCCGGCGCCCATCAGGGTTGGAGCGCGAATCTGTTCACCCTGATCTCCGACACCGTTCCCAAAAACGGCGTCGCCCTCGCGGTCGGCGCGATCAACGGCTTTTCGATGATCGGCGTCTCCGCGTTCCAGTTCTTTGTGGGCCGGACCGTGCAGAACACCGGCTCTTACACCCTGCCGTTTCTACTCGCGGGCAGCCTCTATCTCATCGCTTTGGCGTGCCTTCAGATTATCGTTCCCCGGATCGTGCCCGCGAATACGAGCCGACGTGCCGACCTACGGATCGTCGGAATCGCTGCCGCAGCGGTTCTCGCGGGACTCTTATGGCTGCAAATCACGCTCAACAAACCGCCCTACCTTTCACTCGACGATTATCGTTCCAAGCGGGCCGTGGAGCTTAAAGCGATGGGCCCTGCGGTCGAGAGCCTTCCGGCCAAGGTGGGTTGGATGAACGCCCGTTGGTTTCTCTGGCGTGTTCCCGGCCAACCGGAGAAGCGCGAACTCGTTAAGCTCGACGGTCAGGGGCGCCCCTACGTCGAGGGCAAGGGCACCAAGGCCAAGCTTTACCAAGGGCCCTCGGAGATTCAACTCGATAAGGCGCCTTGACGGACTAGCAAGCGGCCGAAACGGGGTGTAACCTGTCGGCACCATGCCGCTCCCACCTCAAGCCACGCTGCCGGGTATGGCGCTCACCGAGCGCTGGCGCATTACGCACCGGGCGAAAGGATGGGATCGGGGCTTTACCGAGACGGTCGTCCTTGGCTCCCGAATTCTCTTCGTGGAGGAGACGGGACGGGACAAGGGGGCTTATGGCGCGCTCGACGTGACGACCGGAAGGCGGCTATGGAGTCGACCGTTCGTTCCGGAGGTCACAAACGAAATCCTTGCACAAGGACCCTACGCCACCGTTGCCGGAGAGCATCGCATCCTGGTCTTCGATCCAAGGGATGGCCGCGTCGTTTGGCAGGGGCGTCGCGAGGGGTTCGGAGGAGGTCCGACGATCGCGGGCAACCGCCTCTTCGCGGAACTCAAGCGGAACGTCCTGAGCGCCATCGACCTTCCGACGCGACGGGTTCTTTGGAACGTAAGGTCTCCTCTTCCCTTCGTGGAGAGGACGAACTTCGGACATCTGGTTGCCGTCGGCGCCTCGCTGTGGATGGATAGTCCGCACGGCAACGTGAGGAGTCTTGCGCAGGAGGACGGCCATGCCTTCTTGAGCAAGTCTTTTCCCGACGGCAAGGTCTTCAACTTCTTGCCCCTCCGAGACGGCGTGGTGGTCTCAGGCGACCGGACGTCCGAGCTATGGACGCTGCCCAATGCACGTCGCGTCTGGAGGCGTTCCCTCGTCGATGGCTACGGCACCTTCCTCTTCCAACCCCTTACCGGAGAAATCTGGGAGATGCCCAACGAAGGTCGCCTCGTGCGCGTGGACGCTCGAAACGGCCGTGGTCTGAGCGACGCGCAGGTGCTTCCCGGCAAGCGGGGCGGTGCGTTCGAGCCGACCGCCTACCGAAATGGCGCGCTCGCTTACAACGGCCACCTGCTCGTTCGCGTCGATCCGCAGGGCCGTCCCGTCTCCCAGTTCGACCCTCAGGAGTCAATCTACGATCTTCACCCTCGCGGCGACTATCTCTTCATTCGCTCGAACAACGGCCTCGTGCTCCTTAGCCCCGGCACAAAATCGCTCCCCAAGGACAAGGCCGCTTTGGCCACTCGTCTCGTGGCCAAGCCTTCCCTGATGCCCGAGGATCGGCGTACCCTCCTCGCTCTCGACCGCGACGCACTCCCTGCGCTCTTCGCAGCCGTGCCGCGTGCCCCGGGTGAAGACAAAGACGTCCTTGTGGAGCTTCTAACCCGAATCGCGGATCGCCGGGATACCGAACGAATGCTGGACTTCTCCAGGCAGCAGGGGGTGTTCTCCGGCTACGGTGTTCCGGTTCGCCTGCTCAGCGATTGGCTGATGGCAAAAGCGGACCCGGCGGTCCTCGCCTCTCGGCTCCTTCCCCAGCTAAAGGCCGCACACGACAAGGGAACGCAAGCGACGCTTGTGCCCTACCTTCTTCGCAGCCCAGACCCGTCGGTCGTCGACGAAATGCTCCGTCTTCTTCGCGCCTCGGACACCGACAAGGGCGTGAAGGCGCTCATCTACGGTGGCATCGCGGCCTCCGCCCGGGATGACGTACTCGACGAGATCCTCCGCATCCGCGCCCAAGGACGTCGGCTTGAGGCACCTAATCCTGAGCTTACGATTAAGGGTGACTACGATCGCGACGGCATTCCGGACGACCTCGACGCAAACCCGTTCGTCTCTCCGCATCCCCTCACGGAAATTCAGCAGGTTCTCTTTGCCTTGTTTGACACCCGTTTCCGCTTCGACGATCGAAACGGCGTGCTCGGCATCGTCGACTACGGCAGAGGCGTGGACCCGTTCGAACTGGTGGGCTGGAGAGGCGCTCTTGTGCCCGAGGAACTCACCGGGACGCTGTCGAAGCAAGGCGTCTACGCCGAACGCGATCCACTCTTTGGGTCCATCCGCTTCGAGCCTCAGAATTCCACCGGCACAACGGTCGAGTTTAACGTCGACCATACCGAGGCTACGGCGGGAGTCGGCATTTGGTACGGTTCTCTCGATGGGATGGGCTACTCGGCCCAACTCCGTAAGATGCGCGGGGAGTGGTTCGTCGTGTCCCTCAAAATGACCGGGATCGCTGAGTTCGAAAGGGGCGGGAGACGAGCCGTGCGGCCTAGAATGGGACGTGCTTGCCGTCGTCCTCTCCGCACCGCCTCCGTTCTCGACGCACAAGGCCTGGGGCTACGAATTTCCATGGCCGAACACGATTTCCGCGCAAGGAGAGGTGTATGCCGTGGGCGGCCGATTATTCTTTGTCGAGCCGGGCGGATTCGACGGCGGGCCGTACGGATGTCTCGACGCGGGGACCGGGAAACTCCTTTGGAGGAGGGCCGCGCTGGAGGATCGGACGGAGACGATGGTCGTGGCGGGCGGGCACGTCGTCGTGCGGGTCGGGGAAGAGATTCGGGATGTGAGTCCAACGGACGGTCGCACCCTCTGGACGACGAAGGCGGAGCGGTACCGCCTCGGACCGTTCGTCGAGGGAGACCTTCTCGTGGCCGAGACGGCAAAAGGCCGTCTGGAGGGATTCGACCTGCGGACGCACGCACCTCGTTGGCGGCTCGACTACCCGGCCGAGTTTGCGAGCGACTCGCGCAATGCGATGGCGTGCGTGACCGAGGGGGCGCTTTGGGCCGGGGCGGGGGACGGCCGGATCGTGAAGGTCGGACTCGCGGACGGCAAGCTGGCCTTCGCCCGGCCTTTCGACGGCGGCGAAGCGGGAAGGATGGTGCCGATGCAGGGCGCGGTCGCGATCTGCGGCACCGAGGGCACAGCGGCCTGGCGTGCGGAAAACGGATCGACGTTGTGGCGTCGATCCGACCTCATCGCCGCGAACGGATTCTACGCGGCGACGGCCCAGGAGCTTTGGCAGGTAACCAACGATGGGGAAAGCCTCACCCGAATTCGGGCACGCACCGGACTGCCCGCGGGTCCGGCGACGCCTCTCGGAACGGGGCATGGCTACGCGACGCTGCCCTCGCCGTACGGTGACGGTTACGTCTTGCCCGGATACGAGTCGATCGTGCGACTGGACGCCGAGGGCCGGGTTACCGGCGAAGTGCCCACCTTGTACACGCCGTACGGACTCCTCGGCGTCGGCCGGGATCTCGTGGCCTGGCAGGGCGGCACGATCTACCGACTGATGCCGGGCGTCGCCGTTCCGCCTCCCGACGCGGCGGCGACGGCCCAAGCGATCGCGGCGAAATCGGAATTGGACGATCGGGATATTCGGGCGCTTTGGGATTTGGGGCGAGCGGCGGTTCCTGCCCTGGTGGCGGCGCTTCCCGGCGCGGCGGATCCGCGACGAGGGAGTCTCGACTTCGCCCTGACACACATCGCGACTCCGGAGGACACCCCGGCAATGCTGGACCTTGCG
Organism: uncultured Fimbriimonas sp.; assembly: GCA_964251345.1. Taxonomy (GTDB): domain Bacteria; phylum Armatimonadota; class Fimbriimonadia; order Fimbriimonadales; family Fimbriimonadaceae; genus Fimbriimonas. Next base: position 12,152 of record CAXUKB010000016.1, read on the forward strand.
GAGAGAATCGGGGTGTTTTCACCTAAGAACGAGACGAGGCGGTCCGACGTGAGCGACTGGCTCCGTTGGAAGGGCGATCCCGACATCGTGGCGCGGCGCCTGCTGTCCCGACTGCAAGCGACGGATGAGGACGATGAGGCGCGACGGCTTATCCCCTACATAAACCGGAGCACCGATGCGGAGGTGGTCGAGGAGTTGTTTAGGCGGTTGCGCTCCCCGGCCTCTTCTCCCGAGACCAAGGCGCTGATCTACGGCTCGATCGCGGCGAGTGGACGGCCCGACGTGTTGGACTGGATCCTGCGGCAACGGGCCCAAGGAAGACGCTTGACGGCCCCCATTCCGGGACTCTCCACAACGAAGGACACGGACGGCGACGGCATCCCAGACGCCTACGACGCGAACCCTTACGTCGCACCCCGCGCGCTAAACGAGACGGAGCGGGTCATGGCCGCGGCATTCGATGCGTTCGCGCGCGCCGACAACCGGCAGGAAGGACCGATGGACGTCGGCTACGGCCCCGGGATACGGCCCTTCGAGTTGACGGGCTGGAAGGGAGGGCTCCGCCCTTTGACGAAGGACTTCGACCGGGGGCCGAAGGATTACCCCTATGGCTTCATCTTCGAGACGTTTTCTTCCGACGGGAACGTGGTGCGGTTCGAGCCGAACGGCCTAGCGGCGACGGTTCGGATCGCACGCCGGTACGGGTACGGCACGGAGGCCCGATTACGTAAAATAAGGGGTGAGTGGTTCGTGGTGTCGTTCCGCGAAACCTGGATCAACTAAGGGGCGAGGTGCGGACCGATGTGCCGAGATGCGGAAGGGCGACCAGAGCCCCGCCCGGCGACGAAACAACCAGGCCTCGACGGTCCAGCCAAAGTCCCCGACGAGTAGCTCGGCGTCTCCCTCCGGCAGAAGTCGCCGCCGCAAACGATCAAGCCGCTCCGGCTCGCGATCCGATCCGATCCGATCCGCGTGAGCGTCTGGATCGTTCGCCGGACGGGGGGGAGCGGTGGCGTCGTGCCACCGCTGCGGAGCGGCTTGGGCGAGTCGGCCCGGAAGGAGCATCGAAGTTCTTTGTAGCGACGGAACGAGTCTTATCGCTATAAAGAACGATTTAGAACGAGACGTCGACCTTTTCTTCGTTGCCGGTCTCGGACGACTTGTAGATCGCATCGAAGATGGCATTGAGGATCAGGCCGTTCTCGCCGGGGACGGGCGAAGGCGCCCCGTCGATGATCGCCTGGACGAACGCCTTGACCTCGTCGACGTGAGCCGACTCGACGTTCGGGATGTTGTGCGGCTGCACGTCCATCAGCAACTTATCGGCCTCAGTGTAGATCTCTAGAGCGGCGTTGCCCTTGGCGTAAGGATCGACCTTCGCGCCGGCCTTCGTGCCGTAGAGGAAAGTCTCGAACTTGTCAGGGCCGTTCGCCATGAAGCTCGACTCGAGCGACACGACGGCGCCATTGTCGAACTTGATCATTCCCACCGCGAAGTCCTCGACGGTGAACTTCGAGCGATCGTAGTCGCCCATGCCGTTGAAGAGGTCGGGATTCTTGCCGAGAGTGTCCCAGTACCGGCCGGTGGCGGCGACGGGCTTAGGGTAACCCATCAGGAAGAGGGTGAGGTCTAGGATGTGGACGCCGATGTCGATGAGCGGCCCCCCGCCTTGGAGATCCTTGTTGATGAAGACGCCCCAGCCCGGCACGCCGCGGCGGCGCAACGCCTGGGCACGCGCGAACTGAACGTCGCCCATGTTGCCCGCGTCGATGTACTGTTTCATCCAGCGGGAGGGGCCGTTGAAGCGGGACTGGAGGCCAACCTGGAGAATCTTGCCCGTGTCGCGGGCGGCGGCGCACATCTTGCGGCACTCGTCGGCGTTCATGCCGAGCGGCTTCTCGCAGAGGACGTTGACCCCGGCCTGCAGCGCGTCGATCGTCGGCTGCATGTGGAACTTGTTCGGGGTGGTGACGGAGACCGCGTCGAGGTTCTCCTTGGCCAGCATCTCCTTGTAGTCGGTGTACGTCGCGGGGACGCTGAACTTCTCCGCCGCGACTTTCGCAGTGGCCTCGACGAGGTCGGAACAGGCGACGATCTCGCAGAGGTCGGGCGCGGCCGCGTAGCCGCGCATGTGGGACGACTGGGCGATGCCGCCGCTTCCGATGATGCCAATTCTGAGCTTCGCCATAGAACGTGATCCGAGCGCCAACCTCGACGCTTGGCGAAGCGTACCCGCCGAGCCCGGCCGTCTCCCGGAGCCCCTAAGCCGCGGGCTTCGGTTCCCGCTTCAGGATGGCAAGCGTTACTCCGACGACGAGGATCAAGGCGAGGCCGGTCCAGAAAACCGGCTCGGACATAGCGGGGATCTGGAAATCGACGACGTTGAGGCGATGCGCGGAATGGAACGCGTGAGAGACGAGCTTCAGTCCGACCCAGGCCACTAAAACGTAAGCAACGAGATTCAGAATCGGAAATCGATCGAGAACCTTCGTAAACGCGGCGGCGGCGAAACGAAGAAGCACGATTCCAATCATCGCGCCGACCACGACGACCCAAATCTTGTCCTCCTGCACGTCGGCCGCTCCTTGAGAAGTTCTCGTCGTGATGAAGGCGATGCTGGCGAGCACCGAGTCGAGGGCGAAGGCGATGTCGGTGAGTTCGACGGCGACGACGGTCGCCCAGAAACCTCCTCGGGCGCGGTTCCCTTTGCTCTTCGATTCGTCGTGCCCACGTTGCGCAAGGTGCCGGATCGCTAGGAAAAGCAGGTAGCCGCCGCCTAACGCCTGAAGCCACCACTGTTCCAGAATCAAGGTGGCGAAGACGATGGCGACGAGCCGAAAGACGAACGCCCCCCCCAGTCCGAAGAGAAGCGCCTTCTGTCGTTCGGCTTCGTCGAGGTGCCGCACCATGATGGCGAGCACGAGCGCATTGTCGGCGGAGAGCAGCGCCTCCAGCACGACGAGCGTCAGGATGCTGACGAGATCGTGCGGGGCAAACGACTGACCGAACATAGAATCCTCTAAGGGCTATTCAGGATGTCACAATGGAAGGGAGCGATGCCGACTTACGTGTACGAGTGCAAGAGCTGCGCGAAGAGCTTCGAAGCCGAACAGCGAATTACGGAGTCCCCTCTCACGGACTGTGAGTGCGGGGGCACCGTTCGTCGAATCATCCAACCCGTTGGAATCGCCTTCAAGGGTTCGGGCTTCTACGTAAACGACAGCGCGTCGAAGCCGGCGGAGAAAACCGCCGAAAAGACGGAGGTCACTCCCGCTGTAACCGCGGATGCGACCCCGGCGGCGCCGGCTCCTGCCCCCACCGAGACGAAGAGCGCCGAATAGAGGGTTAGAGCGATCGAAGGCCGCCGGACAGTTCGCCGTCTTTCCATTGGTAAACACCGACGAACCGACCATGGGAGCCGCCTTGGCAAATCCAGGTCTGCCCCACCCTTTCGGGCTCCATAAGGACCGTGTGCGAGTGGCCCCCCAGAATCACGTCGAAAGGCCCGTCGCCCGCTAGTTCACGATCTCGGCGATGGCCGATGTGGGTCAGGGCGATGAGTAAGTCGACGCGGGGGCGTAGCGCTTCGCCGAGTTGGCGAAGCGTCGGAAGGGCGGGATCCCAGAGATAGGCGCTGGCGACCGCCGTCTTCATCTTCGGCGTGACCATCTCCACCATGGCGGCGGCGATACCGATCTTAATTCCGTTCGTCTCAAGTTCTAACGTTTGTGGAAACGGGTGGCTGCCGTCCTTCATGCGCAGGTTGCCACAGAGTAGCGGATGGGAAAATCCGGAGAGCTTCGCCCGAAAGGCCGCGGCAAGCGGGTGGCTCTCCCGGTTCCCCGGAACGCTCGCGGTGCAATCCAGATCGTTCAGGATCGGCCACACGGCCTCAGCCTTGAGTGGGTAGGCGAGATTGCCCGCGAGAATGGCGTCACCGGAATCGAAGTAGAGGTCCGACTCCGAGCGAAGCGCCTTCAGACGCGACGCGCGCTCGGGCGTGAGTTTGCCATGGAAGTCGTTGGTGTGCAGGAACGAGACGCCCACGACTCCGTATTAGACCCGCTGCCGCAGGCGTATACTAGGTTCAGCGGCCCGCACGGGCCGAGGTCTACCCCATGAAGAAGCTTTCGCTCCTCGCCCTCGCGTCGCTTGCCGTACTCGGCACCGCCCATGCCCAGACGAAGTCGAAGGCCGTCGAGAAGGTTCCGGCGAAGATCAGCTGCGCCGTTCAGAAGGGCGACATGCTCGACGTGAAGGACGCGACGAAGAACCACATGTACGCGGACTACAAGGGCCGACGTTATTTCTTCTGCTGCGCCGGTTGCCCCGCAGCGTTTAAGAAGGATCCGGCGAAGTACGCGAAGACCGCGCCGAGCATCGCCACGCCCAAGAGCTAACGGAGGCAGACTAAGAGAAGAGGGGCGGAGAAGCTTTGCTTCTCCGCCCCTCTTCTCTGCGTATTCCTCTACTTGTTGAGGTGGTTACCGATCGCATCGACGACGATCATCAACGTCATGAAAGCCGCGCCCAAGATGAGGGTGTAACGGGACATGATGTCGTCGAAGCTCGCCTTGCCGCGGAAGCTCGTTCGAACGCCACCACCACCGCTCATCGCGTCGCCTTTACCCGTGATCAGCACGATCACGATAAACGGGATAGCCACGAGAATGCCTAGGACCAAGAAGACGAGGTAGGCGGCTTGCATCGGAAGAGCGTAGGTTACCCGATCATTTATTCAAGTCCGGCAGCCAAGCGAGGTGAGTGACGGCCTTGAACAGGGTCAAGAGCCCCGCCAAGCCCAGCGCACCGGTCATGACTTGTACCAATCCCATGCACCAGATCCTTCGGAGAGGATTTGGTGTGGAATAGCGGGCGGTAAGGTTTGCCTGCAGCAACGCCTCTCCGGCCTGGATCGCACCGATGAGTTGGCGGTCGCTGGGCCGTTTGGTGGTGACGAACCGTTGAACGATGGCGCCAAGCGGACGCGCGAAGACGGCGCCAAAAACGAGAGCGGGGAGAATCCGAATCTCCTGATCGGGATACCAGTTCGTAAAGAAAACGGCACTGAAGATCGAGACGCCGACCATCACGTTCGTACCGCAACGTGGGTGAACGAGGGGCATCCGTCTCACAACCTCGGGCGAAAGAATCTCCTCGCGCTCGATGGCGTTCACGACCTGATGCTCCGCGCCGTGGACTCCGCTCAACGGAACGAGCCGCATGAGGCCAAAGAAGATCGCCGCACCGAGGTAGGGCACGGCGGTCGCCGGCAGGCCCTGGTTTAAGGCGAGAGTCGAGGCGACGTCACCGACGACGAGCATGGCGAACATCGAAGCTCCCGTCGCCATGAGCGCCCACCAAGGCGCGCCGGCCGAAACGCTTCCCGTGGTGAGATAAACGCCGAATGGCGTCGCCATGCCGCCCACCATGGCAGGCCGAGGCGGAATGCGACGTCGCGGCCACAGATCGACTGCGGAGATAAGGCCCACTGGGCGTCGGGCATCGTCGACCACCACGAGCGTGCGGCCGTCTTCGCCGCGTCTCAGGGCTTCGGCCGCGGTGGCATAAGGCGCGACGGTATCGAAGCTCACCGCAAACGGGCCCACGGCGTCGGTCGGCTCGCTTGCCTCGGCGAGCGCTCGCGCGAGTCCCGCATCCGAAAGCACGCCCAGAAGCCGACCCGTCCCGTCCACGACGGGGATGATCCCCCCGTTCTCCCGGAGGGTCTGCGCTCCCCGTGCGAGCGAATCTTCCGCTTCGACGGTGAGCGTCGGACGCATGAACGTGCCGACGGGGGCCGCGAGGTCCGTCGCTTGAGGGGCTCGGATGAGGGGGTTGAGCACGTCGGTACCTTGTACCACGCTTGAGCGGGCAAGGGGGTTCCACCGACCGGATCGCAACGCCTGTCATACTGTCCGCGTCTAGTGAACTGCATCGGTGTGATCACGAGCGGCGGCGACGCCCCCGGCATGAACGCGGCTCTTCGCGCCGTCGTGCGCGCGGCCATCGGTCGCGGCACCCGCGTCGTTGGCTTCTATCACGGCTACGAAGGCGTGATCAACGACGAGAGCGTGCCGCTCACGTCCAGTGGCGTCAGCGGAATCATCGAGCGCGGAGGGACCATGCTCCGCACGGCACGAAGCCGCGCATTTATGACGAAGGAGGGCCGCGAGCGCGCGGTCGAGTCGCTCAACCGGAACGGATGCGAGGGTCTCGTGGTGATCGGCGGCGACGGTTCGCTGACCGGTGCGCTCAAGCTTCACGAAGAGTTCGACTTTCCGGTCATGGGCGTTCCCGGGTCGATCGACAACGACATCAGCGGCACCGACTTTTCCATCGGCTTCGACACGGCGGTGAACACGGCGGTCCAAGCGATCGACCGGGTGAGGGATACCGCCTATAGCCACGAGCGGGTGTTCGTCATCGAGGTAATGGGGCGACGCAACGGGTTCATCGCCCTGGAGGCCGGCCTCGCGGGAGGCGCCGAGGCCGTTCTTCTTCCCGAGGTGCCGTACTCGATCTTCGACGTTTGCGACAACCTTCGCCTCGCTGCCAGCAAAGGCAAAAGATCGTCGATTCTCGTCGTCGCCGAGGGTGCGGCGAGGGCGGAGTCGATTAAGGAATTCGTCGAACGGAACACGGGCTTCGAGACGCGCCACGTCGTTCTCGGCCATATGCAGCGCGGAGGAAGTCCCTCCGCGTTCGACCGGGTCCTTGCCCTCCGTCTCGGTGCCTACGCGACCAGTCGTCTGCTTTCGGGTCACCGAGGCGAGATGGCGGGCGTCGACGCCAAGGATTTGGTCAGCACGCCCCTCGCGGAAGTGCTTTCGACGGAGCGGATGATCGACCCCGATCGATTGCTTCTCGCCGAAGTCATGGCGCAGTAATCTGCCGTCGCGGCAACGGGAGCACGGTCTGTCCCTGACGCAGCGACAACGAAAACTTGGAGCGCGGCAGAGGCGAGCTGACCGAGGTCCACTCCAGCGTTCGCCGGGTCGTCGTCAACTCACGGCCGCGATTGTCGAGAGCGATGGCTTCGACGCTCAAGGGCAATCCGTCCGTCTTTCGTGCGAAGACGGAGGCCCGAAAGCGCGGGCTGTCGATCTCCAGCACGTCGCAGGATTGTCCGGCCGCCGCCATCGTACCCACAAGTCGAACCTTGGCCTCCGGCGGGAAAAGCTCGCCGAAGGGCGTCGCCCGAACGAGGACGCTCCGTGCCAGAGGATCGATCGCGCCGAGCGCGGTCGCGACCTCGTCGATCACCGCCGCCCGCGAGCAAACGCCCTGGTAGGCGGCGCCCGGCGTCGTCATCGTCAAGGTATGCCCATCGTAGGCGTACCCCAGGTTGCTCGATTCATAACGCACCCGTCGTCCGTCGAACGCCAAGGTGGCCGAGCCATCGATCTTCACGTTCGCGCTTTGCAACCGCCCGAGAGCGATCAGGGTGCGCTCGACCGCCTTCTGCGCTCCGGCATTTGCGAAGTGGGGCAAGCGCGGTCGCGCGGTAAACGCGTCGACAAGTCGAAGTCCCTTGGCAAGCGTGAGGGGGCGAGTAGGACCGTAAGCGATGTTCCAGTCGACCTTCGACCCGGGAACCTCTACGTGGAGGGCGCGGAGGCGCCCCATGGCATCGAGGTCGATTCGGGTAAGGCTCATACGTCCGGCCGTCGTAGTACGACGGACGAGCCTCATCGGCGTCACTTGCCAGCCGTCGAGCGCACGGAGGGGCGTGAGGTACCGGCGGCGAACCTCCGGGGCGGTGAGAAAGCCGACGGCGTCGTTCAGCCCTCCCAGCACCGCCGTCAGGCGGAGCCCGATCGAGCCACGGTCCGGCGCCGGGCGGCGAATCCGCTCTCCCGCCAGAAGGTCGGCCCCGGTAAGCGTCGCTCCCTCGAGGACGTACGCCTGATCCGTCGCAGCAAATCGACCTTGAGCGGGAACCTCGGCGCGAAGGGTAGCCCCCCCTGCGCCGTCCAGATCGAGACGGAAGCGGGCCTTGGTCGGACCTTTGGGACCGATCTCCGAAACCGACAGCAGAGCCCCGCCCCGCGTCCAAGCGGCTTGGGCGCGATCGATACGGTCGAAAACTTGGGCGGCGGTAGTGACGGGCATGGATCTAGGGCTTGCCGAGTCCGGCGGGCGTGCGGCCACGCCCAAGGAATCCGGCGAGGGCGACAAGGGTGGCGAGGTAGGGGAGCGAGGCCCAGAACTGGCTGGGCAAGGCAACGCCGTTGAACTGAACGTTGAGGGCGGTGAAGAATCCGAAAACGAGACAAGCGGCGAGCGTCGGAAGCGGACGCCAGCCGCCGACGACGAGCGCGGCGAGCGCGATGTAGCCCCTTCCGGCCGTCATGTTGTCCGCAAAGCCGCCGGTGAAGGCGACGAGCATCGCCCCGCCAAGCCCCGCGAACAGTCCCGTCGCGAGGAGGGCGGCAAGGCGGATCCGCTCCGGAACGATCCCGGCGAGACGCGCTTTATCGGGATCGGCGCCCGTGGCCACGAGCCGAAGGCCGCCCCGCGTTCGTCGTACGTAGGCCCACAAGCCGAACGGCAACAGCAGGGCGACCGCTTCGTAGAAGGTGACGGGAAGGTGAGGTACGCCAGAGGCCGAAGGGTCGGCGAGACTCACGGCGAAATTTGTCGCCCCGGCCGCGAGCAGATTGACGACCATCCCGGAGATCACATGATCGACCCGGTAGACCTGCGTCGCCAGCCAGTGCAGCGCACTCAGCATCACGGTTAGCCCAAGTGCGACTGCGAGCGCGACGCCGGGACCGAATCGAGGCGCGGCGATCGCGGCAGCGCAAGCGGCAACGAGCATCAGGCCTTCGAGCCCGATGTTCACCACGCCACTCCGCTCGCTGGCGAAGCCGCCCATCGCGGCGAGCGCCAAGGGCGTCGCGAAGATTAAGGAGAGCTTCAGAAGATCAAGCAACCTTCCGCACTCCTCGGGAACGCAGGGCGGCTGCAATGAGGATGAGCATCGCGAGCACCACGGTCGTGATCCCCTTTGGCACCCCCTCGATCTGGAGCGCGAGCGCGCCCTTGTCGAGCGCACCGAACAGGAAAGCGGCGGGAACGAGGGCGAGCGTCGCCTCACCCGCGAGAAGGGCGACGCCAAGGGCATTGAACCCGTTGCCCGCCGCAAACCCGGGATAGAAGCGTCCCTCGTAGGCGAGCACTTGGACCGCCCCGGCAAAGCCCGCAATCGCGCCGGAGGCGAGCATCGCCCGCAGAATGGTGCGCTTGGGATCGATGCCGGCGAACCGGGCCGCCGTCGCGTTCGCGCCCACCGCCCGGAGCTCGTAGCCGGCGACGGTGCGGCGAAGCCACCACGCGAGCGCCGCCACGAGAGTGAGAGCGAAGACCATCGCGACATTAATCGAGAACGCGCCGAGGTGGACGACGTTCGGCAGGCGAGTCGAGTCCGAGACGCTCCGCGTCGTAACGTCGCCCCCGGGCGCACGTAGCCGCTCCGCCACGAGATAGTCGGTGAGGAGCGCGGCGACGTTGTTCAGCATGATCGTGGTGATCACCTCGTGCCCGCCGCGGTAAGCGCGGATCGCTCCGGCCGGAAAGGCCCAGAGCGCTCCGGCCACGACCCCCGCGAGGGCCCCGAGAACGATGCCGCCCAAGCCCGGTAAACGCAAAGCGACCGCGGTGCAGGCGAGCGCGCCCACGAGAAACTGGCCCTCCGCGCCGATGTTGAAGAGGCCCGCACGGAGGGCCAGCAACACCGCCACGCCCGCGAGAAGCAGGGGGACCGTGTTCGCCAGGCTCTGGGTCAGGCCAGGCGCCGTCCCCAGGCTGCCCTTGAGGAGGGCGGAAAGGGCGGCGACCGGCCCGACGTGGCTAATGGCGAGCGCACCGAGAAGGATGAGCACGGTGCCCGCCACAAGCGCGAGAATGCGGCCGTTCACGCCCCGACCATCTCCCGTCCGATCGCCTCGCGGTCCCGGCCGGGCGGCTCGGTCACCCGTCCGTGGTTCAGCACGACGACTCGATCGCAGTGGGCGAGCAGTTCGTCGAGATCGAACGACACGACGAGCGCCCCCATGCCCTCGCGGGCCCGTTCGCGAATCGACGCGTAAACGTCGGCCGTTCCCTTGAGGTCCAAACCACGCGTGGGCGAGAAGGCGAGCAAGAGCTTGGGCCCGTGCTCGAGCGCACGGGCGGCCACGAACCGCTGCTGGTTTCCCCCCGAGAGGCTTGCCATAGGGAGCCCGAGTCCTCCGTGGCGGGTACGAAACCGGTCGGCGACCCGTTGTGCCCAGGCCCGCCTTCCCGATTCGTCGATCGTTCCGCCGGAGGCGAGATCGGGCTCGCGCTGCAGACCGAGCGCGGCGTTCTCTTCCAGAGACCAGCCCTCGATGACGCCCTCTTCGTGCCGATCCTCGGGGATCAGCCGGAGCCCTCGCCGAATGCGCTCGGCCGGTCCTTCGGCGGAGACGTCGCCGCCTTCAAGCGTCACGGAGCCTTTCTGAAGCGGAGCGGTGCCGGTGATCGCGTGGAAGAGTTCACGTTGTCCGTTGCCGTCCACCCCCGCGATGCCGACGACCTCGCCCGCCCGAACGCCCAGCGAGGCGTCCTTGAGCGCCTCGTGACCGCGGTCGTCGCGCACGGTTACGCCCGTAAGCTCGAGGATCAAGCCTCCCTCCCGCACTGGCGACGGCATCCTTCCGTCGAGGCCGAGTTCCGCCGGATCGGGCACGTCGCCTTCGCCGACGATGAGGTGGGCCAACTCCGAAGCGTCGGTGTCCGCGACCGCGAGATCGGCGACGCGCCGTCCGGCCCGAAGCACCGTCACGCGCGAACAGTAGTCGATTACCTCCGGCAGTCGGTGGGTGACCAGAATCACGGTCGCCCCCGCGTCGACGAGCGTCCGCAACGAACCGAACAGCGCTTCGCCGTCGGCAGGGGACAGCATCGCCGTCGGTTCGTCGAGAATCATCACCCGCGATTCTTTCCAGAGAAGCTTAAGAATCTCAAGCTTCTGCGCCCCCGCCGGTCCGAGATCCGAGGCCGGGCGATCCCAATCGAACGAGAAGTCCATGCGGCGGGCGAGCGCCTGGGCCCGTTCCCGCGCGGCGGAGAGGCTGGGCATCGCGCCGCCTTCCGCGCCAAGCATGAGGTTTTGCAGCGCCGTCAGTTCCGGGATGATCGCGTAGTGCTGGCTCACCATGCCGACGCCGGCGGCGATCGCCTCGGACGAGCGGGAGAAAGCGCGGGTCTCCCCTTCCACCTGGATCTCGCCCCCCGTCGGCCGTTGCGCGCCGTAGAGAACGCGCATCAGGGTGGTCTTCCCCGCTCCGTTTTCGCCCACCACCGCATGCAAAGTGCCCGATTGGACTTCGAGGTCGACGCCTTCGAGCGCCGTAACGGCCCCAAATCGGACGGTTATGCCCCGGAGCCCCACCGCGGACGGGTTCCGGGCGGCGCTCACCCGCCCATCCCAAGCAAGACTTCGTACAGCGCCGCCGTCGTGTCGCCGCCCCGACCCTCCTCTTGGAGCGGAGCCATCAGGCGGTCGACGAGGTCGGTGAGGGGAATGGCCGCGTCGATCTCCTGGGCGGCCAAACGGCAGTACCCAAAGTCTTTCCGCTGGTTGGCGACGGAGAAGCCGGGCGTCCAGTCCTCCTTGAGGATCATCGGGCCGTAATTCTCGAAGGCCCAAGAGCCGCCGGAGCCGCCGCCGACCATGGCGCGAATCTGCGCCAAGTCAAGGCCCGCCTTCTTCGCAAAGCTCAGGGTCTCGCAGAGGGCGGCCACCGCGCCGCCGACGGCGATCTGGTTCGCCATCTTCGCCATCTGGCCTTTTCCGCCGAAGCCGACGCGCTCGGCTCGCTTGGTGTAAGGGATCATCGCCGCCTTCGCCTCCTCGCAGTCGACCTCCTCGCCACCCAGAAAGATCGTGAGTTGGCCGTTCTTCGCGCCAAGCGACCCGCCGGTGACCGGCGCGTCGACGAATCGGTGGCCGCGATCGTGCAGTTCCCGGTGGAGCGATTCCGCGGCGGGAGGGGCGATGGTCGAGTGGTCGACGAACAGCGTGCCCGGGTGCGCGTCGCGCATCGCCTCCAAGCAGTCCGCCACGTCCTCGGAGCCCCGGACGCAGAGAAACACGAGGTCGCACGTCTGCGCCAGGCTGGCGAGATCGGGAGCGAGCGTGGCGCCCTCCTCGGCGAGTGGCTCGGCCTTTTCGGGGGTGCGGTTCCAGACGGTAAGGTCCGCGCCCGCCTTTAAAAGGTGACCCGCCATAGGGGCTCCCATCACGCCCAGACCGACGAATCCTAGCCGTCCTGCCATCGCGGGAGAGGGTACCCGCGATGGCTTACCGACACCGACCGCACGGGCGAGGAGAACGGGGATTCGTTCCGGCAGAAGCGGTTTGGCGATTTCGCCGTCGATCGGACATCGACCGAATCGACATAAAGTTCGCTACACGAAGAAAAATCGCAAATTTAGGCGAAATTACTTGGCATATCGAGCAGATGTGTAGGACGATAGGCCCATCGGTTTCAAGGGCGAGATCGAAGTTCTCTCAAAAGAGGTTCATTCCCAATGAAACGAGCTTTTACACTCATCGAGCTCCTCGTCGTGATCGCGATCATCGCGATCCTTGCCGCCATCCTCTTCCCCGTCTTCGCCCAAGCAAAGCAAGCCGCAAAGAAGACCGTTGCGATCAGCGACTTCAAACAGGCCGGTACCGCCGTTGCGATGTACACCTCGGACGTGGATGGAGGGTACATGATGTCAAACTCTGGAGGTAATTCCAGTGGTTGGGGATATGGGCCGCCTGACATGGTTCCCGGCGAGCAAATGGCGCCTTACATCAAAAACACCCAGATCAACATCGATCCAATGGATCCTTGGCAGAGTGAAACGCAGCGTCTGAACGACCAATTGCCTTACGAAGGCGCTACGCTTGCCAACGCGACAGCGGAGCAAAAAGCTTATGCGTTAGGAGTTCGATCGAACATCGGCTACAACTACGTCTTTTTCAGTCCTTGGCGATATTACAGCAATGGCTCGAAGATGATATGCGGCTCGGCCTCTACTAACGAGGGCATGGTTGGGAATCCGGCGAACACACTGATGTGGGGGGACTCGATTTGGGACAGAAACTCCGGAGGCGGCCCGACGGGAGGAGGTAACTGGGTCATCGAGGCACCTTGCTGGCTCGATACGAACGGCGTTGCGCTTCAACCAATGAAGCAATACATCGACGATGGGACGATCTGGAGCTATGGCACCGGTTGGACGGGTTCAGCAAACGACTGGCTCGTTTACGGCGGCATGTGGCCTTTCTACAACAACAAGCCGGTACCTGGCTACGCAGGTCTTGTAGATGGCTTCGTCGTGGTCGGCTATGCCGACAGCCATGTGCAGGCTAAACCAATCGGATACACGACGCAAGGATGCTCGGCTTACGGTCAAGGCACTCGGAGAGGCACGGTAACCGACAAGGATAAATACATTTGGGATCTGGAGTGAAGCGGCTCTTGCCGCTCGTCGTCCTCATGCTGCCTCTCGTCGGATGCGGTAGCGGTGGAGATACTGTCAGCGGCAGCGATAGCATGTCTTCGCAGTTGCCGCC
>CAXUKB010000017.1:0-25220 GCA_964251345.1 uncultured Fimbriimonas sp.
GTTGGACGCCAGGAAGGGCGAGCGGGTTGCCCCTAGTGGCCGTTCGGATGGTGCCGCGCCGTTACGCGCTGGGGAAGGCTGCGTAGACTCTTCCGGAATTGATGTTGCTGGTTGTCGTTCCGATACAGAACCTGGCGGCGCCCACCGGTCTGATTGACGGCCAACCGTCTCGGGTGAACGGCGTAGAGGCGATGGCTCGGTCGGGGAAGCCGATCCTGATGGACCTTCAGTCGGTCGTTGAGGTTGGGGAGGTGCGCCTGCGCCGATCCGAGAACCGGAACCACGGCGACCGCAAAGACGGCTAAGAGGTTTGAAAGTTTCATCGCTGAATCCAATAGGCGGGTTGGGAACCCATGGGGTTCCCACATCGCGCTTAGTGATGGATGATGACCGTGCGTCCGTGGTGCATCGGATGGTGCCGAACGACGACGACGTGACGATGCGGGTGATAGTGGCGGACGGCCACGACATGCCCGTGACGTCGCACGACTACGGTGTGCGGATGGTGAATCTGGGCTTCGCCCAGGGTCGGAACGGCGACGGCCGTGACCAGCGCGGCGGCGGCAAGGAGGTTTTGGATTTTCATGTTTGCTCTAAGAGTAGTGGGAGAGTGATCGCTCACTCTCCAAGGGGCGAGGCGAGAAGCGCTAGTACCCGTAGCCGTACGTGTAACCCAGCGTCCCGCCGTAGTACGACGGGTAACCGTAGCCCAGCGGGCTCAGATAGCCGCCGTAAACCGGATAAGGGTAAGAATAGGCGAAGACCGGCGAGGAGTAGCCGTAGCCGCCTCCCGACCCAAAGTAGACGGTGGCGCCGCCGATGCGCTGAGGCGCGATCTGGCCGGTGCCGTAGCCGTAAGTTCGGTTGGAGTATCCACTCCGAACGTTGGTGTAGTTGCCATAGGAACGCTGTCCCAGGCTGGTCGCGGGCATCGCGGCCGCCAGGAGCAGGGCGCCGACGCCGAGCACTGTGCGGATGTTCATGGTGGTCCTTTCTTTCAGGGTTCTGCCCTTACAAAGGTCTTGACGACGGTTCCGGCCTAAAGGATCGTACACTATCCAAATGTTCGCGTTGGACCTCGCCCTTTTTGCTAAACCCGACCTCGCGAAGGTCCACCGGATCGTGATGATGGGGGACAGCATTACGGCCATGGGAGCCTCGCCCAAGGGGTATGTCACGCTCGTCGATCAGAGCCTCGACGCCTCCCGGCCGCGCGATCCCTTCGAGGTGGTCAACGTCGGAATCGGAGGGCAGAAAGCTCCCGACATGCTTGGTCGCTTTCAGCACGACGTCATCGACAAGAAGCCCGATCTCGTGACGATTTCGGTCGGCGTCAACGACGTGTGGCACGACTTCAAGGACTTCGCGAAGAACGAACGACACCCGTCCGGAGATCTCGGTCGCGGCGTGCCCCTTCCGCTCTACCTGGCGGACGTGGAAAAGATGATCGACATGGCGAAGTCGGCCGGGGCGCAGGTCGTCCTGCTCTCTCCCACTCTGGTGTACGAAGATCTGGACTGCGTCGAGAACCGGCGGATGGACACCTACGTTCGTGCCGAAGAGAGTCTTGCCAAGCGAAAAGGAGTCGGATTCGTGAACCTCTACCGGGCCTGCTACGACGCCGTCGCCTCCTACCAAAAGGTCGCCGGTCGGCGTTCGTTGCTCCTTACCGTCGACGGCGTTCACATGAACGATGCCGGAAACGCCCTCATGGCGGATTCGCTCCTCAAGTTCTTGGGCGTGCCGTACCCCGACAACGTCGCGGCGAAGTAGCTCTACTTGGATGCTCCGCTGACCTCGTGACCCGCGTTCTTCGCCAGCGGGATCGAGTCCCATAAGGAGACGAGAGCGAGGGCGCCGACGACGAGGAAGGCCACCCGGAAGTCGTCCAGACTGGGTTGCCCTTGGGTGTGATGAACCCACGCCCCGAGGTGCAACGCGATCGCACCGACCGCCGCGCCGGAGCCGAACGTGAGACCGCCCACGGTGTTGAGAAGAACGTTGGCTCCCGTCATCGCGTCTTGGGGCACGTCCGCGAAGCCAAGCGTGTTCAGCGCCGTGAATTGCATCGATCGGAAGAGTCCTCCGGCAAACAGAACGGCGGCCACCAGGGGGTAAGGACTCGATGGATTGAGAAGAGCGATCGACCAAAGGGTCACGACGACGAAGAGGCCGTTTGCAAGCAAGGTGGTGCGGAAACCGAAGCGTCGGAGGATCGCCGTGGTGGCGGGCTTCATCGCCAGGTTGCCCGCAAAGACCCAGAGGACGAGCAGGCCCGACTGCGTCGCTTTGAGACCGTAGCCGACTTGGAACAGGAGAGGCAAGAGGAATGGCGTCGCCCCGATTGCACAGCGAAAGAACGAAGCCCCCCAGATGGTGAGGGCGAACGTCGGAATTCGGAGTGCTTCGAACCGGACGAGGGGGTAACGAACGCGCTTGAGATGCCGAATGGCGAGCCATCCTAAAACGATGCCGAGCGCGAGGAGTCCGGCCACCTCGACGGCTTGCGCTTCGGGCGAGGTCACGCGGTCGAGGCCGACGGTAAGGGCAAGGCAGGCGCTGCCGACGAGAACGAATCTGTCGCAGTCGAAGGGCGGCGGAGCATCCACACTGACGTTCGGGACCATGCGCACGGCAAGGATCAGCGCGGTGAATCCCAGGGGGACGTTGAGAAAAAAGATCCAGCGCCAGTTGGCGTGATCGGTGATGAAGCCGCCGATCGGCGGCCCGAGGATGGGCGCGACGAGACCGGGCCAGGTGATGGTGGCGATCGCCTTGACAAGATCGCGCTTTTCGGTGTTGCGGAGCACCACGAGGCGGCCAACCGGCACCATCATGGCGCCGCCGATGCCCTGAACGATTCGGGCAAGGGTGAACTCGGGGACGCTGTGCGCGAATCCGCAGAGCACCGAGGAGAGGGTGAACACGCCGATCGCGGTGGCGAACGTGGTTCGAGCCCCGTGCCGATCGGCGATCCAGCCGCTCATCGGCACGAAGACGGCGAGTGCGAGGAGATAGGCGGTGATCCCGACGCTCAAGCCGACGACGCCGGTCCCAAAGGTTCGCGCCATTTGCGGCAGGGCGGTGGTAATTACCGTCCCGTCGAGATTCTCCATGAAGAATGCGCCCGCGACGAGGAGAGCGAGGGCGGTGGCGCGACGGGCATCGTTCATGGGCGAAATCTGTCCTATACTGAACCCCAACGATGCGCACTCCGCTGCCTTTGCTTACGGGTTTAGTCGTCGTCGCCTCGGGCGTGGCGATTGGGCGCAACCTGATGGTCACGAAGGTGCGAACCGCGTCGCGAGCCCAGATCGATGCGGTTCTTCCCGCATCGCTGAAGGCGACCGATGCCCCGGACCCGGCGGGCGTGGCCCGCTACGCACGACTGACGGCGATCCTCGACACAATCCCTTCGGCGGACTTCAGTACGGCGTTTCTTCCGCCGAGCACGGCGATCTCGCAGGAGAAGGTCGATGCGGCCAAGGCGCACATCGCTCAGGCGTTCACGCCGTTGGAAGCCCTTCTTCGGGAAGGCGGTCTGCGGTGCCCGGAAAGAAAAGCGGGGATGCTCTTCCCCGAGCTCACCCGGCTTAAGGGACTCTCGAAAATGCTAGCCCTGTCCGCGGGCGCGGCGGCGAAGCGGGGAGACCATGCCGAGTGCGCGCACCTCGTGAGCCTGAACCTATGTCTAGGAAAGGCGCTCGTCGACACAAAAGGCGTTTTGATCGACGAGTTGGTGGCGATCGCTTCGGAGGCGATCGCGAATCGATCGGCCTACGAAGTAGAAATGGCAGGTGGCTTCGACGCGAAGGGAAGGGCCAAGGTGTTGGCTCTGATGCCACCTCTCGAAGGACCCATGCCCCAACTGGGAGATTCGTTGCGGCGAGATTTCCAAGTCACCATGCTCCCCTATCTGACAGGCCCGGTGGATCGCCTGACGAAGGCCTATGGCCTTTCCGACAGTGGAAAGGAGACGCCCGCCGGAACGTTCGACGCGATCGCGACGGCACGCCTGATCGGGAGGATCGACGATGCGATGATCGCCGACACCGAGCGTCCCTTTCGCTTGCAAACGAAGTTTGCCGATTACATCGCCACGCAGGCGACGGAGGGGCTTCCGAGCGAGGGCAACCTGGACGATATGCCCGAGGGCATCGAGAAGATCTGGATCAAGTTCAAATACCGTCTCGCGATGAACTCCGGATCGAACACCCTCGGCCGCGGTTTGGTGAGCGCAAGCGTGTTCGATCTCGGCAGCACCGGGGCGCGTCGCGCCGCAGGCAGGAATCTTGCGCGGACGGTCTTGCTGCTCCAAGCGGGCAAGTCTCCGTCGGAGATCGACCCTTACGGCGATGGTTCCTTGCGGGTCGACGCCAAACGAAAGGTCGTGTGGTCGGTGGGCGAGAATGGACGGGACGACGGCGGCCAGATTGGAAAGGGTGGCGAGAGCGGGGAGCCTGACCTCGGCTATCCGTACGGCGAGGGTGCATGGAAGCCCGCGTCGTCGGCGCCGCGAAAGGGCAACGTCCCATCCGCGCCGATTCCCGGCGCGAAGGATTAACCGGAACCCGGCCGGGTCGCGTCGTCGTCCGATTGGGCGATGGCAACGAAGACCCGGCCGAAGGGCCTCCCTCTAGATAACGAGAGCGCGGCGATCGTCACGAAAAACCTTCAGGCGACGCTGATCGATCTGAAGGCGCTGAGCCTCGTGACGAAGCAGCTCCACTGGAACATTCGCGGCCCGCACTTCAAGCCGATCCACCTCCAACTGGACGAAGTCTACGAGGCGTGCGAGAAAGGCGCCGATAAGGTCGCCGAGCGGATCGCCACCCTCGGCGTGCCCGCGAACGCGCAGGCAAGCGACCTCACGACCACAAAGGTCAAGGAAGTCGCGAAATCGACGTTTATCGAAGATCAGCAGGTTCTCGAAGACATCGTCGAGCGCCTCGGCGACGGATGCGCCGACATTCGCGAGCGCATGGAGGTGATCGAGGACCCTGATCCGGCGACCGCCGATCTGCTCCACGCCATCATTCTCAAGCTTGAGATGAACCTTTGGATGCTCCGGAGCCACATCGTTCCGGGTGCCGGCGACAAGGTCAAGGAATAACGGGGAAAGGAAGCCGGGCTGGCCGGCTCGGCTTCCTTAGTTCTAGGCGGGAGTTCGGAGTGCATCGAGGGTCACGCGGATCGACCACCCGTGGCGCTCGAGTTCGCCCTTTGCCTCTTCGACGCTGAGCCCCGCAAGCTCGCCCACGATTCGCGCGCATCGAGTGCGGAGCTTTGCGTTCTTAGGCTTGACGTCGACCATCAAATTCTCGACCACCTTGCCGTTGAGCACCATCGCGGCGGTCGAGATTCGGTTGAGCACCATCTTCTGGGCCGTTCCCGCTTTGAGCCGCGTCGAACCGGTAAGGACCTCGGGGCCGGTGTCCAGAAGGACTCCGAGTTCGGCCTCCTCCAGGAGCGGCGTGCGGGCATTGTTCGCGACGCCGCAGGTCCAGAGACCCTTCTGCCGGGCATGACGCACGGCGGCCACGACGAACGGTGTGGTACCGCTCGCGGCAATTCCGATCAACACGTCGTCGCGGGTAAGCCCCAGACCGTTGACCGCCTCGATGGCGGCGCCGATATCGTCCTCCGCGTCTTCGATCGCGACCGACCCGGCGCCGGTCCCGCCCGCGATCAACACGACGAACCGGTCACCGTCGATGCCAAAGGTCGGTGGCATCTCCGCCGCGTCCATGGTAGCGATTCGTCCGCTGGTGCCCGCCCCCACGTAAACGACCCGTCCCCCTCGTCGAAACGCCTCGGCGGCCTTCGTCGCGGCCTGGGCGACTTCGAAGGCGACGTTCTCGACCGCACGCAACGTTGCGTGTTCTTCTTCGTCCATAAGGCGAACGATCGCATCCGCATCCATGCGGTCAAGTCCGTACGATCTCGGATTCCTAGTTTCCGTTCCCAATCAGTTGCTCCTTTGCTAGCGCGACCGCGCCCTGGACGGGCGGCCGCTTGGTCCTTTCGATCTCGATTTGCCTCTTCGGCAGCCTTTCCTCGAGAGAGGATCGGAACTGTCGCTGGAGGTGGTCCGTAGCGTTCCAGACGCCGCCCGTTAGTGCGATGCGCACGAAGGGCCGATCGAAAAGATGAGTCTCGATGTGCTTCGCTACGACCGCGGCCAACTCGGCCGACTCCTTTTCGCATCCCGTCTGGGCGTACGTGGCGCCAGCGTCCAGATCGGCCGCAAAGGCGGGAACGAGGCGGGCGAGGAGGTTTTGCGGCGAGGCGACGGCGTAGAGCGCAGTGGTCACGACGGCCGCTTCGCGCGAACCGAAGATTTGGTACACGGCGTCGACGAGTTCTGGGCTCCGTGCCCCTGGTTCGTGAACGAAGTGAGCGAGAGCGGCCCGACCGTAGCGGAAGCCAGAGCCTTCGTCGGCCAGAAGGTAACCCCCTCCGCCCGTCTTCGCGAGTTTTCCGTGGGCGTCGTAGCCGCAAACGAGAGATCCGGTTCCCGCGATGACGGTGACGTCCGTGCCGGGAGGTGCGGCGGCGTGGGCGGCGGCGTAGTCGGGCTCGGCCCGCAAGGATGCGTCGGGAAAGGTCTTCTGAAGCAGGTCGAGAGCCCGTCGGCGCTCGTCCTCTCCCACCAAACCGGCGAATGCGCCGCAGGCGGCGTCCGCCAGGGGGCAGCCCTCCGCCGCCTCGCGCAGACTCTGCTCAACGATCGAGAGTGGGGTGGTAAGCAGGTTCGCCGGACCCCCGTGGCCTTCGAAGATCGGCTCGCCGGATTCGTCGACCGCAAGAAGGCGGCTGGTCGAGCCGCCGCAGTCGAGTCCGACGAAGATGAGCATGGTCGAAGGGAAAGGTTACCCAGCCGCCGGGGTACAACCCTTGGTAGGTTGGCGATGCCGCACACGGACCGGAACGACGTTGGCAGCGCGCCCGCGACGCTCGCGGGCGCGGCGATCGTTCGTTCGGGGCGCGTTCTGGTGTCGATGAAGGTCTACCTTGGCGACGCCGTTATGGCCGTTCCGACGCTCGACGCCCTCGATGCCGCGGGGATGGACGTGACTCTCCTCACTGCGCCGATCGTGGCGAAAGCCCTGGCCCGCGACCGCTATCTGCCCTACGAGAAGAGCCGCTGGCCGTGGCAGGTCGCCGCGCAGGCGCGACGCCTGCGAAGGCAAGACTTCGGTGCGTGCATCCTCATCAACCGGAGCGTCCGGGCCGCGCTTCTGGCGCGGCTCGCGAAGATTCCGGTTCGGATTGGCCACGCCGTCGAGGGGCGCGGCTGCCTCTTGACCCACGTCGTTCCGTACGACCCCACGCGGTTCGAGGCCGTTTCGACGGCCGATCTCGTGCGGCCGCTCGGAGTCTCCGTCGCAGATCCGATTCCGCGTTTGCGCCTCGAGACTGACGAAATGCGGGAAGGCGACCGACTTCGAGCGGGCGCGGACCTCGCGATCCAGCCCGGCGCACGCTACGATCTCAAGCGACTTCCCTTTGCGGCTCTTCGAGACGCCGCCCGGGCGTGGCAGGCCGAAGGGCGTCGGCTCGTGATGGTCGGCGGTCCCGAGGAGCGCGCCGAGACCGACGCCCTGCTGGCGGCGCTCGACGGCCCGGTCGTGGATCTCGTCGGCCGGTGCGGAGTGCGCGAGACGATGGCGGTTCTCGCGGGCGCCTCGGTAGCCGTGGGCGCGGACACCGGCGTGATGCACCTCGCGGTGGCCGTCGGCTGCCCCACCGTTCAGGCGTTTGGCCCGACGCCGACCGACAAGTGGGGCCACGCCTACGGCCCGCACCGGGTCGTCGCCGCTTCCGACGGCAGCATGGCTTCACTAACCGCCGGGGAGCTTATCGCGGCGGTCGGAACGAGGTGAAGGAAAGGGGCCGATGGCCGTTCGGTCTTCGCCTTGTCGTGACTCTCGCGCTTCTCCTCTTACCCTTGTTCTCGCGCGCTCAGGATGCGATCATCCTGATTCAACACGAGCAAGCGGGGCCGAACCTTCCGAGCGCGGACGTGATTCACGGCGAGTGGATCCGCTGGCCCACGGACCAGGAAGGACGTAACAATCGCATCCTCGCGCTCGCGAGCGGGGTCGATCTTCAGGGCGAACTGGCGGACATGGGGTTCAAGCCCGTCGGCGATGGACGGATGTCGCGAAACGCTCAACGTCTTCAAGCACGCGGCTTTTTCGACGCGAGACGGTCCTACTTGCAGGGGGTTCCAACGACCATTGTCGCCAACGCGAACCAAGGCGTGAGCTCCGGGGTGCTTTTCCTCGCCCTCGACGAACCCGAGCGCGTGATTCGCACGCAACCGTTCGGGAAACCGTTTCCTGCGGCAGGACTTGTCGCGTACGAAGCCCTCAACTGGGACGATGCGACCGCCGTCGCCCAGCGGGTCACGGGGCGGAGCCTCATCGTCGAGTACCCGCCTGCCGACAAGGACGGCTGGAGTCGTTTCTGGCTTCGTGGTTCGTGGCCCTCGGGCGTGCCGATCGACGCGGAGGTGCGCGTTCCCGGGCTCATTCCGGCGCGCAGAGCGCTCGATCTCTTGCTCCACCCCAAGGCGTTCGAGTGGAAACCGTCGAATCCGGGGCAGTGGGGCGGCCCGAACCGCTGGCTCGAGCACGGACGCACGGACACGCCGGTGGTTCTCGCGTGCTGGGCGGTCCTCGCGACGTTCGTCATCGCCTGGGCGCTCGCTCAGGTGATGAACGAGGATCGGGGACCCTTCGTCTCGGAACTTCTCGTGCTCGTCGTTCTATCGCCCGCCGCGCTCGTGATCTTAGGAACGGCCTCTCGATTCGGCGGCCTTGAGGCTTGGCCCTTTTGGCTTCTGCTGTCGATGGGGGCGACTTACGCCGCATCCCTTCTCGTCGGCTTGGGCGTGCGTCGGTCGGCTCCGGACGCCCATCCGCTCTTGGCCTCTTGCCTCGTGGGGCTCGCGGTGTTCGTGATCTCGGATCCTTTGTGGTCCGACCTCTCCGGACGATTCGGCACGCTCGAGACCGACGTGCCGGGACTTGCCCTCGGAGCATTCGTGGGTTACCTCGCCGGAACGATGGCCTTCGCGCCGGGACGCTGGATGGGTCGCGCCATCGCAGGGGCGGCGCTGCTTTGGGGGGCGTCGACCCGGCCTTGGTGGATCGACGGCCACTCGGCGCTCCTCACCTTGCCGGCCGTCGCGCTTCTTGCGGCGGAAGGCCTCTTCCGGCCCGTTCTGCTCGCCGTGCTCGCCCTCTTGCCCACGAACCTCGTTCGCGTCGCCCGCGAAGGCGTCGCGTGGAACGCGGGAGGGCTGCTGGCCTACGCCGACCAGGGTCACGCACTCGATCTCTGGCTTACGGCGAAACTGCTTGGCTCACCGGAGTGGGGTGGCTTCCTCGCATTCTCCGCGTGCGTCGCCCTCATCGGCAATCGCTTTCTTGCCTACCGGCTCCGACGTTTACTCCGACTCGATCCTCGCCTGCGCGCCCTCCCCTGGGCCGCAGCAGGAACTCTGGCGCTGGGCGTCACGGAGCCGATCGCCTTAGCGGCGGCGCCCATCGTCGCCTTCGGTGCGTTAACGGCGCTGGCCTACGACGGGCTCCGGTCGAACGCCTAAAGTGGACCAGTGGTCCATGCGCCGCCCTTACGACACCGGGTAAGTTCGTCGTGATGAAGCCCACCCTTCTCGCAACGTCGCTGATCGGCCTTACCGCGCTTCTCGTCGGCTGCAACGGCGGCGGAGACACGGCAAAGACGGACTCCGGCGCCACGACCGGCAGCGGCACGACCACCGCCTCGGGCGGGACCGGGGGCGGTAAGAAGTACAAGATCGCGGTTATTCCCAAGGGCTCGACCCACGAGTATTGGAAGTCGCTTCACGAAGGCGCAAACAAGGCCGCGGACGAACTCGGCAACGTCGAGATCGAGTGGAAGGGACCGATCAAGGAAGACGACCGGGATAGCCAGGTGCAGACGGTCGAGAACTTCGTGTCGTCGAAGGTCGACGGGATCGTCCTCGCTCCGCTCGACGACAAGGCGCTTATGGCTCCGGTCAAGGAAGCGGCCGATGCGAACATTCCGACCGTCGTGATTGACTCGCCCTTGCAAGAGGGCAGCAAGGCCATCAGCCTTGTGGCCACCGACAACGAGAAGGGTGGTCAGATTGCCGGACAGGAACTGGCGAAACTCCTTGGCGACAAGGGCAAGGTCATCGTTCTGAAGTATCAGGAAGGCTCGTCGAGCACGATGCTTCGGGAGAAGGGATTCTTCGACGAAATGAAGAAGCACCCCGGGATCACCGTCGTCGCACAGGAGTACGGCGGCGTGACCTCCGACTCGGCGCAGGCCAAGGCCGAGAACATGATCCAGCCGC
Organism: uncultured Fimbriimonas sp.; assembly: GCA_964251345.1. Lineage (GTDB taxonomy): Bacteria > Armatimonadota > Fimbriimonadia > Fimbriimonadales > Fimbriimonadaceae > Fimbriimonas. Next base: position 10,373 of record CAXUKB010000017.1, read on the forward strand.
TGAAGCAGGGCGACAAGCTCTCGATCGACGGCATCTACGCGGTGAACGAGAGCACCTCCTTCGGAATGCTCCGCGCGCTCCAAGACGCGGGCGTGGCGGGCAAGGTCAAGTTCGTCGGCTTCGACGCGAGTCCCAAGCTTATCGACGGCCTGAACGCGGGCCAGATCGATGGATTGATCGTGCAGAACCCGCGCAAGATGGGCGAGCTCGGCGTCAAGGCGGTCGTGGACAAGCTTCAGGGCAAGCCGGTCGAGGCGAAGGTCGACACCGGCGTAACGTTCGTCACGAAGACGAACATGGCTACGCCGGACGTGGCCGCACTCATCGCACCGCCGAAGATCTAGCCGAAATCCCCTCCTTCTCGGATGTCTAACCTGGGAAGGAGAGATGTCACCGACTTCGGTCGGCGCGCGTGGCTCCTCGGAGTCGAGAGCGCAACACGAATTCATGCTCGAAGCCCAAGGAATATCCAAGCGTTACGGCGCGACCATCGCCCTCGAAGCGGTGGATCTCTCCGCGAAGACGGGAGAGATCCACGCCGTGTTGGGGGAGAACGGCTCCGGTAAGTCGACCCTCATGAAGGCGCTCGCCGGAGTCGTGATCCCCGACTCCGGCACGATGACCCTCGGGGGAGCGCCGTTCGCGCCGAAGAGCCCTGCCGACGCGCGTCGTGCGGGCGTCGCGATGATTCACCAAGAGCTGAGCGTCTGCCCCGACCTCAGCGTTTCGGAGAACGTCACGCTCGGCGCCGAAGAAACGACCCTCGGCGTCGTGCGCGGCGCGGCGGCGCGTAAGCTGGCGCACGAGGCGCTGGCCAAGATGGGCTACGCCGAACTCGATGTCACGATGCCGGTGCGGCGCCTTTCGCCCGCCACGCGACAGATCGTCGAGATCGCCCGTGCGGTCGCGCTCGATAGCCGCGTCGTGATCCTCGACGAACCGACCTCGAGCCTCGGACGGGCCGATGTGGAGGCGTTGTTCGGCGTCATGGACGTGCTCCGCAACTCGGGCAAGGCCGTACTCTTCATCTCGCACTTTCTCGACGAGGTGCGACGCGTCGCCGACGTGGCGACGGTGCTTCGCGATGGCCATCAGGTCGGCGTCCATCCCGCTCGTAACCTCGACGACGACGAAATCGTGCGCCTGATGGTGGGCCGTTCCATCGACGAGCTCTATCCTCGCTCCGACCGATCCCCCGGCGACGTGGTCCTTAGCGTCCATGGGCTCACGGGACTCGTGAAGCCGTCAAACGCGACGCTCGACCTACGGAAGGGCGAGGTTCTAGGGGTCGCGGGCCTCAATGGCGCCGGGCGAACGGAATTGCTGCGGCTGATCTTTGGCCTCGACCGGGTCGCGAGTGGCGAGGTTCGGGTCGGCGCGATGGGCGGACGAGGGACGCCCGCCCTACGATGGGCGCAGGGCGTCGGTCTCCTCAGCGAGGACCGGAAAGACGAGGGACTGTTCCTCGGCCTGCCCATCTACGAGAACGTGATGATGGCGAGCCTCGACAAGGCCGTCGTGAGACCCGAGCGAGAGGCGGCGGTCGGCGCCGAGTGGATCGAGCGGCTGCGGGTCAAGTGCCAAGGCCCAAGGCAGCCGGTCGGCCAGCTTTCGGGAGGAAACCAGCAGAAGGTCGCGCTTGCGCGCATGTTGCGACACGGCGTGGATGTGCTTCTTCTGGACGAACCCACGCGGGGTATCGACGTCGGATCGAAGGAGCAGATTTACCGCATCATCGATGATCTCGCGTTGCAAGGCAAGGCGGTGCTCATGGTCTCGTCGTACTTGCCCGAACTTCTAGGCGTTTGCGACCGGATTCACGTGATGCGTCACGGCGACCTCCTGCCGTCGGTCGATGCGGACGAGGCGACGCAGGAGTCGCTCGTAGCGATGGCGATCGCGTAGATGTACCAACGGTCCATAGGGGTAAGGTCTTGGGGTCCGTGAAAGCCCGTCGTTTCCAATCCGTCCAGAGCCTTGTCGGGCTGTTCGCCGTTCTCGTGGCGGTCTTCGTCGGCTTCTCCACGCGAGTGCCGACCTTCGCATCGCTTTCGAACGTCGAGACGATCTCCCGTCAGAGCGTCATCGTGACGCTTGCCGCGCTCGGCATGACCTACGTCATCATCGTAGGCGGCATCGACCTCAGCGTGGGATCGACGGCGGCTTTGGCGGGCGTCGCGGTCGCGAAGCTCGTGGGCGACACCGGCCACCCCGGGATGTCGCCGATCCTCGCCGCGATCCTGGCGCTCCTCGCCGCGCTCGCCTGCGGCCTCCTGAACGGCTTCCTCATCACGCGCCTCAAAGTCGTGCCGTTCATCGTCACTCTCGGCACCTATCTCTCCATCCGCGGCGGGGCGAAATGGCTGGGTAACGAGCAGAAGGTCGATGCGAAGGAAACGTGGCTGAACAGCATTCTGAGCACGTTGTCGGGAAGCGAGCGATGGCACGTGCTCCCCTGGGGCGTGTGGTTCACGATCGCGCTGGCGGTCGTCATGGCGTACGCGCTGAAGTTCCTTCGGTTCGGCCGCCACGTCGTCGCGGTTGGCAGCAACGAAGCGGCGGCGCGGCTGTGCGGCGTGCCGGTGGAGCGCACCAAGCTTGGCGTTTACGGCCTGAGCGGCCTCTTCGCCGGACTTGCGGGGCTCATGAACTTTAGTCGCTTGACCGTCGGTGACCCCACCGCGCTCGTGGGACTCGAACTCGATGCGATCGCGGCCGTCGTGATCGGCGGCGCTTCGCTCTCGGGCGGCGAGGGAAGCATCGCGGGCTCCATCCTCGGTGCGCTCATCATGAGCGTGCTGCGGGCCGGTGCGGGCCAGATGGGCCTTCCGAACTACATTCAGGAGATCGTGACCGGCGGCATCATCGTGCTCGCGGTATGGCTCGACCGCGTCCGGAAAGCGCGGGCGCTGACGGCAGGATAAACGAGGTGCCTCCTTTTCGGAGGAACCTCACCGTAGACAAGTCGCCGCTTCGGGTTTAATCCTGCGCATGACCCGCGAGATCGTCTCGACCCCTCATGCTCCCGGCGCGATTGGACCCTACAGCCAGGCCGTGAAGGCGGAAGGCCGCTTCCTCTTCCTGAGCGGTCAGATTCCGTTGACGCCAGGTGGCGAGCTCTTGACGGGCGAGGTGCGACTCCAGGCCGAGCAGGTCATGGCGAACCTCGAGGCCGTGCTGGCGGAAGCGGGACTGACCTTCGCGAACGTGGTGAAGACCACGATCTTGCTCTCCTCGATGGACCATTTCCCCCTCATCAACGAGGTTTACGGCGCACGCTTCCCGAGCGATCCGCCCGCCCGGGCGACCTTCGCGGTGTCGGGCCTCCCCCGAGGCGTCGACGTGGAAATCGAAGCGATCGCGGTGTACTGATGAAGCATGTCGTGTCCGTCTCTCTCGGCACTTCGAAGCGCGACAAAAAGGACGCCCTGGAAATCTTGGGTGAGCACTTCCTGCTTGAGCGGCGCGGCACCGACGGCGACCTCGACAAGTTCGCCGCCCTTTTCCGCGAACTCGACGGAAACGTCGATGCCCTAGGTGTCGGCGGCGCGGACATCAACGTGGTCGTCAGCGACCGAAAGTACGCTTTTCAGCAGATTCTGAAGCTCACTTCAGGCGCGAAGACGACGCCCGTGGTCGATGGCGGCGGCCTTAAGCACACGCTTGAGCGGGAGACGATCCGTTCGCTTCAACGCGACGGGATCGTCGATTTTTCTAAAGAGCGCGTCTTCCTGGTGTCCGCGGTCGATCGCTTCGGGATGGCCCAGGCCTTGGTCGAGGCCGGCGCGCAGGTGACGTTCGGCGACCTCATGGTCGGGCTGGGACTGCCCATGCCGCTCCATAAGTATTCGCAGGTCGAAACCTTCGGCAAGATCGTGCTGCCCCTCGTGACGCGCTTGCCCTTCAAGTGGTTCTATCCCACCGGCGAGAAGCAAGAGATGCGAACGCCGAAGTTCGCCAAGACCTTCGCGGAGGCGACGATGGGCGCCGGAGACTGGAAGGACATTCGCCGCTATGCGTGCGAGGACATGAAAGGGAAGACGGTCCTCACCCAGACGCTGCGCAAGGCCGACCTCGACCTCCTCAAGCAGTGGGGCGTTGCCCGGGCGATCACCACGACGCCGGTGGTCAACGGCGAAACGTTCGCCACGAACGTGATGGAGGGGGTCGTGGTCGCGCTTCGGGGCAAGGGAAGGGAACCGCTGACGGAGGCGGAGATCCTCGACACCTTGCGGCAACTCGACTGGAAGCCGAACGTGCTCGACCTCACTTAATCGCTTCTCTTTTGGGCCTGAGGACTTGACGACGAACCGGTCAAGACGGTATATTTTAATCGTTAGCGGGCATAGCTCAGTGGTAGAGCACCTCCTTGCCAAGGAGGATGTCGCGCGTTCGAATCGCGTTGCCCGCTCCAAAGATTCAAAACGAGAAGGCTCCTGAACCCGTCGGTTCAGGAGCCTTCGTTTTTTATTCGGATCGAGAGTTCTCGGTTCGTTTGGGATTCGTTCCGGCGGTGTCCGTCCCTTCTTTCTTTCCGAGCGATCCCTCTCGCGATTGTTCGGGCGGCGTCTCCGTGCCCATCGCCTCACCCATCGCGTCGGATTGGATTTCCCGCTGGTAAGAACCCGCCGCTTTGTAGGCGTCTTTCTCGCGCTCCGTAACCGCCTCGTCCTTTTCGTTCGGCATCGTGAGGCCTTTGGCGTCGTTCGTCAGGTCGGGGTTCCGGAGCCCTCTTGCGGTTTTACGCTCACCGACCCCTTCACCGCCGCTTCACGCCACCAGCCGATCATCAACATAATCGTCGCGACGGTGATGCAAGCGTCCGCCACGTTGAAGATCGGGAAGTTGATGAGACGGAAGAAGAACATGTCGGTCACCTGATGGGCGACGACGCGATCGTAGAGGTTGCCCAACGCGCCGCTCGCCAGCAGGCCGAAGGCCACGTGGTTCCAGCGGCTTTCCTTCGGGTGGCGGTAGATATAAATGATCGCCCCCAGCGCGATAAAGATGGCGACGGGCGTCAAGAGAACTCCCTTGCCTTCCAACTGCCCAAAGGCGATTCCCGTGTTGTTCGCCCTCCGGAGCTCGAACACGTTCGGCCACCAAGCGATGCTTTGGTCCACGACCATGTTCTTGCGAACCCAAGCTTTGACCCACTGGTCGAGCACGAGCATCGCGACAAGCGCGAACCAGAAGAGGATCCGCTTCCCCGTAATTGAGGAGGACATCTCGTCTCCCTTTTCCCTTCTCTCCTTAGATTCCAAGCACCCTCCGGTCACGGGCGGTCAGGAGGAGTGTCTCGCCTTCGTACTCGGTCGCCGCGACGTCCGGCCGTCGGAGACGGGACCGGACGCACTTCTCATAGGGCGAAGGTCGGAACGCGACGTCGGGCTCGCCGCTCCGTAGCTCGACTCCGCTAACCCGAAGCAAGGTGGGAAGATCGTCGCCGAACTCTCGAAGGGGGTCTACCTGGTCCGTCGTCAGCGTCACGATCGTGTCTTCGGACGACTTGATACCTTCGGTTCCCTTGTACCGCTCGAATGCCGCCGCCACACCCTCGCGCGTGGCGATCAGGGCGGCGAAACGAACCTGAAGGTCCGACGCCTCGATTTCCGCGAGCCTCGCTTCGGAGGGTTCGGCGAAGAGAGCGAAGAACGGGCTCTCCGTAAGATCGTCGCCCGGCGACTCCTCCCGGAGCTTGGCCCAGGTTTCGTCGGCGGTGAAACCCAAGATGGGCGTAATCAGCGTGAGCAGCCGAACGAGGATTGCCCGACAGGCGGCCTGGCCCGAGCGGCGCAAGTCGGAGTCCTTCGCTTCGCAGTACATTCGGTCCTTGATCGCATCGAGGTAGAAGCGGCTCAGCCGGTCGCGGCAGAAATCGTGGACGGCGTGGAACGCGGCGCCGAAATCGTACCGCCGATACGCATCGACGGCGTCGGCCACCAGGAGGTCGGTCTGCTCGACCGCCCACTCGTCGAGGGGCAGGAGGGACGCTTCTCCGGAAAAGCCCGACGCGTTCGCCAAGAGGAACCGGAGCACGTTGCGCACGTTCCGGTACAGCTCGCCGCACTGCTTGAGGATGGCGTCCGAGATGGGAACGTCGTTGGCGTAGTCCACCGTCGCCACCCAGAGCCGGAGAACGTCGGCGCCGTACTGGTCCGAGGCTTCGATCGGCTCGACTCCGTTTCCGAGTCGCTTCGAGATCTTTCTCCCCTCGCCGTCCGTGACGAAGCCGTGGGTGACGACCGTCTTGTAGGGCGCCTCGCCGCCGATCGCGGTGCCGAGGATCAGCGAGGTGTTGAACCAACCCCGATGCTGGTCCGAGCCCTCGAGATAGAGGTCTGCGGGCCAGTGCAGATCTTGCGCCTTCCACTCGGGATAGATCTGCGCCGCGAGCACGATCAGGCTCGTCGAACCCGAATCGAACCAGACGTCGAGGGTATCGGTCTCCTTCGTGAAGCTCGTCTCGCCCGTCTCCGGGTGAACGTAACCCGGACCCAAGATCTCCTCCGGCGAGAGGTTGAACCAGGCGTCGGATCCGCCGCGTTCCACGACCTGCGCCACCTTCTCGATCGCGTGCGGATCGAGCACCGGCGTCCGCGAGGGAAAACCGTAGAAGATGGGGACGCCCACGCCCCAGGCGCGCTGACGGGAGACGCACCAGTCGGGTCGATTCCGAACCATGGCGTCGATCCGGTTGAGACCCGCGTCCGGAATCCACTGGACGCCGTCGATTTCGGTGAGCATCTTGGGCCGAAGCGGATCGATAGCGACGAACCACTGCTCGGTGGCCCGGAAGATCACCGGCTGGTCGTCCCGCTCGGCGTATGGGTAGCTGTGACTGTAGTCGTACGCTTTAAGAAGCGCGCCGACCTCCGCCAAACGGTCTACGACGACGGTGTCGCACTTCTTGTAGAAAGTGCCCTCGAACTCGCCCGCCTCATGGGTAAGCACGCCTCGCTCGTCGACGGTGTTGGGTACCGGCAATCCGTATTTCAGGCCGGTGAAGAAGTCGTCTCGCCCGTGACTCGGCGCGGTGTGCACGACGCCGGTTCCGTCTTCGGTGGTCACGTAGTCGGCCATTACCGCGATCGACGGCCGAAGGAAGATCGGATGGTGGAAGGTCGTCTTTTCGAGATTGATGCCGAGGAGCTGGTGGACCACCCCGTAGTCCGTCCAGCCAAGTGCCTCGGCGACCTTCGGAACCAAGGCGTCGAGGATGAGATAGTGCCGGTCGCCCACCCGAACCACGGCGTACTCCAGATCCGGGTGAAACGCCACCGCGAGGTTCGCGGGAATCGTCCAGGGCGTCGTCGTCCAGATGATAGTCGAGAGGTTCGCGTAGTGCTCGAAAAGCCGGTTCGGATCGGTGTAGAGCGAGAAGGCGACGTAGATCGCCTTGCTTACGTGGTCGCGGTAGACGATCTCCGTGTCCGCGAGCGCCGTCCGCAGGGTTGGACTCCAGAGGGTCGGCCGGAGGCCGCGGTAGACGAGGCCGCGCTCCACAAGCGCCTTGAAGACGCGGACCGTCTCCGCCTCATACGCGGGGTCGAGCGTCTTGTACGGCCGGTCCCACAGTCCGAAAACGCCCAACCGCTTGAACTGGCGCGTCTGGATCTCGACGAACTCGGCGACGTGCTCGCGGCTCGCCTTGCGCATCTCGTCGGGCGTGAACTGTCCTTTCTTTTCGCCAAGCTTCTTCGTCACCGCTTGTTCGATCGGCAGGCCGTGAGTGTCGAAGCCGGGCACGTACGGGCACCAGTGGCCCATCAGGGTCCGCGACTTGAGCACAAAGTCCTTAAGGATCTTGTTCAGCGCGGTTCCGATGTGGATGGGCGAGTTGGTGTAGGGCGGTCCGTCGTGGAGCACGAAGGCGGGGGCGCCCTGCCGAGCGTCCTGGATCTTCGCGTAAATCCCCTCCGCGTCCCACTTGGCCAGAATCTGCGGCTCGAGGGCCGGCAGGTTCGCCTTCATCGGGATCGTGGCGTTGGCGTCGGGGAGGTTGAGCCGAAGGTCCATGTAAGGTGTAGGAGTCTACCGGGCGCGTCACAATAGACTCATGCACGCGGAAGGCTTGGGGAAGCGATATGGCCGCCGCTGGCTTTTTCGCGATCTCTCGTTCGACGTCGAACGGGGGCAAAGGCTCGCGATCCTGGGCCATAACGGCAGCGGCAAGTCGACTCTCCTACGCCTGCTTGCGGGTCTGCTCACGCCTTCCGAGGGTCGCGTGGTGCCTCCGAACGGCGATTCGCGGCTGACCCTGGGCTACGCGGCCCTCGAAATGGCGCTTTACGCGTCGCTGACCGTAGACGAGCACCTTCGACTCGCCGCCGAACTGCGCGGATGCGAGTCGCGGTCGGACGAACTCCTCGAGACGGTGGGCCTCGCCTACGCCCGCGAACTTCCGGCGGGTCAGCTCTCGACGGGCATGAAGGCGCGGCTCAAGCTTGCCATGGCCGTTCAGGCGCGTCCGACGGTGCTTCTGCTCGACGAGCCGGCGCGGCGCTGGGCGAGCAGGGGAGGGGTCTCGTGCGGCGTATCGCGGAGGAGCAAACCGCGCGCGGGTCCCTGGTGGTCGCGACGAACGACCCCATGGAGAGGAGGCTCGCGACCCATGAACTCGCCTTGGACTAGCCGATTGCAAGCATTCGCTATCGTAAGCGAGGCGACGTCTTGAGCGGCTGGTCGCCCGAGATCATGGCCGTGCTCCGCAAGGAGGCTCAGACCGAGTGGCGGACGAAAACCGGTCTCCTAACCGGAGGTCTCTACGGCTTCGCCATCGTGCTCACGGTCACCCTCGCGCTCTACAACAAAGACCCGAACCGTGCCGACAAGACCTTTCTCGACCATCCGCTGAAGGACGTCTGCGCCAGCCTGATCTGGAGCGTTTTGCTTTTCTCGAGCCTTCTGAGCTTGCCAAGAGCGTTCCTCGCGGAGGAGGAGAACGGCACGGCCGACCTCTTGCGCCTCATGGCGCGGCCGCACGCGGTGTTCTGGGGGAAGACGCTGTTCAACCTTCTGCAAACGTGGGTAGGCGGCCTGCTCCTAGGAGGACTCTTCGTGGGGGCGGTCGGTCTCGACGTGCCGCACCGCCGTCTCTTCGTCGTCTGTCTCCTCGGGGGCGGCGCGGCGGTGGCGGGCGCGGTAACCTTATGCGGAGCGATTGCGGCGCAGGCCACGAACCGCGCGGCGCTCGCCGGAGCCGTCGCGATCCCTCTGCTCTTGCCCCTTCTTCAATGGGGGGTGACGGGGATGCGCGCCGCCCTCGGCGTGGAGCGGCTGTCCTACGGGACGAACGCCGCCGTCGGGCTGGTCTGCTACGCGGTCGTGAGCATCGTGGTGGGACCGACCCTCTACGCGGCGGTGTGGAAGAGTTGAAGAAAGGTCTTTTCGCCTTGATGGCCGGAGTCGTGACGCTGTGGAGCTTCCTCGTTCCCGACGCGCCGGGCTTCGCGTCGCCCGAGTTCGCCCGCATCTTCTTTTGGCACTTTCCCTGCCCGATTATGCTCACCGGCCTCTTGATCGCCGCGGTGTGGTCGGCCTTTCGTCAGCTCAGTAGCGCTCAGGCCGACGAACGGGCCGAGTGGGACGTGCGGTGCGTTTCGGCCTTGGAGCTGGGATTGGTGTTCCTCGTCCTCACGATGTTCTCCGGCATCCTCTTTTCGAAGGTGCAGTGGGGCGCCTGGTGGAGTTGGGACCCCCGGCAGACCTCGTTCCTGCTCGCGATGCTTCTCTACGGCGCGTACTTCGCCGTGCGGGCGGCGTTCCCCGACCCTGAAAAGCGGGCGGCCAACTCGGCCGCGTACCTCTTCGCGTCGCTCCTGCCGATTCTTTTCCTGATCTACGTCTTTCCCCGTCTACCGCAAGTGACGTCGCTCCACCCTTCGAGCACGATCATGACCGGCCAGCTTCACGGGGGCTACCTCTACGTCATCCTTGCGATGCTCGGCGTGGTGAGCGTGCTCACCGTGTGGCTCTACCGCCTGCGCGTTCGCGCCGGCCTTCTCCTATTGCGTGACTCCGATGGAACTCTGGAAACTCCTCGCCGCCCTGCCGGCCCTCGCGTTGTGGCTCGGCCTGTTTCTCTACCTTCTGAGGGTGGAGCGGATCGTCCGTGACGCCGAAAAGCGGTAGCCGACCCGCTTTGCCCGGGGGACGGTAGGGTGGCGGCCTCTCCGGAAGAGATCTCCTTCGGCCCGGTCGCTCCCTATTACGACGAGCTCATGCGCTCGGTCCCATACCGGATGTGGACGAGCTATTACCTGCTTCTCCTCGCCCATCAGGGTCTCCGGCCCAAGCGGGTGCTCGACGTCTGCTGCGGCACGGGCACGATGTGCGAGCTGCTCGTCGACGAGGGCATGACGATGGCCGGCTTCGACCTGAGCCCGGGAATGATCGAGCGTGCGCGGGAGAAGGCGGCGAAGAAAGGACTCGAAATCCGGTACGAGGTCGCGGACGCCCGCACGGTCGAGATGCACGACACCTACGATGCCGCGTTCAGCTTCTTCGACAGTCTGAACAACATCCTTGAGCCGGAAGGCGTGTTCCAGTCATTTCGTCGCGTTGCCGCCCATCTGCCCGCGGGAGCGAGTTGGATTTTCGATCTGAACACCGCCTATGCGTTCGAAGAGGCGATGTTTGATCAGCGAAGCGGACCCCGCGCGAAGCTCAAGTACGACTGGATCGGCACCTACGACAAGCCCTCGCGGATCATCACCGTGGACATGAAATTCCGCTACGAAGGCGAGGAGTTCCACGAGGTGCATCGCCAGCGGGCGCATCCCCGGGACGAAGTCCTCTCGATGCTCGCCGAAGCCGGTTTCGGTGAGATTCGCACCTTCCATAGCTACACCTTGAACCCCGTGCGGCACAAATCGGACCGGGTGCATTACACGGCGGTCCGCCTGTAGCGGACGGTCGCTAACGTGGCTTAGGGTTGCCGACCGCCGCGACTTTGGCGATCGTGAGCGATCGCCCGCTTTCTCCGCGAGGTAAGCTTTATGCCGCGTGGAAGATCGTTTCGGCGGTCGTTAACACCACGAGGTGAACCCTTTGCGTCAGAACGTCAAGAAAGATCAGCACTCGCCCCGCTTCGTCGCCCTCGCCCCCAAGGTCGACAAGAACGCCCTCTATGAGACCGAGCAGGCGCTCGCCCTCGTGAAGGAGACCGCCACCGCCAAGTTCGTCGAGGCCGTGGATCTCGCCGTGAAGCTCGGCATCGACCCGCGTAAGGGCGACCAAAACGTGCGCGGCATCACCAACTTGCCCCACGGTACGGGCAAGACCCGGAAAGTGGCCGTGCTCGCGAAGGGCGACCTCGCCGCGCAGGCTTCGGCCGCGGGCGCCGACACCGTCGGCGGCGACGAGCTGATTCAGCAGATCCAGCAGGGCTTCCGCGACTTCGACGTGCTACTCGCGACCGAGGAGATGGCGCCGCAGATCGGTAAGATCGGTCGCCTGCTCGGACCCCGCACGCCGAACAAGCGCAACGGCACCGTCACCAATGCGATCGGCACCGCCGTCAACGACATCAAGAAAGCGACTCGCGTCGAGTACCGCGCGGAGAAGGCGGGCATCGTCCAGCTCTCGATCGGCAAGGTGAACTTCACCGACGAGCAGCTCCTGGACAACTTCAAGGCCGCCCTCGGCGCGATCCTCAAAGCCAAGCCGGCGGGTGCCAAGGGCCGCTACATCCAGAGCATCACCGTCTCCGCGAGCATGGGCCCCGGCATCAACGTCGAGACCGCCTCGGCGAGCAAGCTCGCGGCCTAAACCTCAGCGCTAGACGAGAGACACCCCGGCGACCGATGGTCGCCGGGGTGTCTTTGTTAGGGAACCGAGTTGGGCTTGAAGAGTCGTCGAGTTCTGGAGTGGAGATCGTAGATATAGTCTCCGTCGGTGCTTCGCTTGCGGCCGACGGTGTGCTCCGTCGCGATGCCTTCCCGATCGGGGAGAGTTGCGATTTCCCAATCCGGCCTTTTAGGATCCGCATGAAAGTTGAGCCACTCGCCGCCCCCTAAGTGAAGCGCACGGCGAAGGGAAGCTTCGGTCCAGGGAACATGCTCGACGCTGTACCGATTGGGCGCGCCTTCGACGCGCTCCCGAAAAACTTTCCACGTCGATCCGTCCGCTGCCTGGAACGTCCGCACCAGTTCACCCTGAGCCACATGGACCGGCAAGGCTTCCGGAGATTGGCCCTCGATCTTTAAGCCTGGGCCGGCGTAAATCTTCGACCCTCGTTGCTCGATCCACGATGCGTCGAAGCTCGGACCTGGCCCTAGCTTCGGTCCCGGCGGAAGCGTCGTCCTCGTTTGCGGATGAATCGTCCAGATCTGCCCATCGACGTGGAGGGTAGCAGGAAGCTTGATCGGCCGTAGGCTGCGCAGGATGTTTGCCGACTTCAAAGTGCGGTAATCGATCATCACCTTCTTCGGCACCCAGTTGGGCGAATCCTTCGACTGATACTCTAAAGCGTAGGTGTAAGGTGCGGACTGACGTGCCCGGTATACGGTCCAGGTCGAACCGTCCGGATCGTGCGCCACGCCGATGGGCACGTTTCCAGGCTCGTCACCCGGAGGCGGCCCGTCGATCGTCAGACCGTACCAACGCGCTCCCCGGGGAGGGTAGACCTTCTCTTCTCGGTGGGAAGGGTTTGCAGGTGAGCTCTTCAGAGGAGAGGTCGAAGCGGAAACGACTTGGGTGAGATCTCCCGGCCCTACGAGAGCCGCCGGACGCTCAACCGCTTCGTTGCGGCTTGTGCGAGTGACCTTGGTCGGAACGCTCCACGCGGCAGGATCGCCTTTCAAAGAGTTTAGGGTTCGCCGTTGATCATCGGACAACGCGAGTTCGAGCTTTCGGTCGGCGGCCACACGGAGAGCCCAGGTCCTCGCGAGGATCTTTTCAAGAGGCTCGCCGCCCGCCGGGCGGCGATCCCGGTAGTAGGGTTCATAAGGACCTCGGAGTTCGGCAATTCGTTTGTTGAGTGCCTGCCGCGTGGCTGGCGGTGCGTCGAGGTAGCGCCCTTCGAGCGCAGCGATCTCTTCCCGGAGGCGTTCGGGCAACGGTTTTTTGGTCTGGAGTACCGGTGATCCGGCCGTCGAATCGGCAACGAAGCGCGCGATCTTCGTGTCTTCTCGCTCGGTGGCCATCCTCTGAGCGAGGGTGAGTTGCAGGCGGCTTTCGACCTCGGGATCTTTCCAAACGGCGCTTCCGAACCGGCGGAACGCGAGTCTCCGAAGCATTCCCTTCTGCTTCGAAGTCCAGGGGTAAGGCTCCGCAGCGGCGTCGGCCCGGGCAAGCGCCTTCGGTCGCTCCTGCGAATCCCAGACGGACGCCTCACGCAAGGTCACGCTCTTTTGACGCGCACATAACTCGGAGGCGAAGGCGTCCCAGACCTTCTGCCAGCGGACGACTCCCGCCTTCACGGCCTCGTCCTGAGCGGCGGTCCAGCCAACCTCCGCCTTCACGCCCGGCTCCTGGAGCATCAGCTTGGCCGCTTTTTCGAGGGGAAGACGAACGGCGGGAATCCTAAAACCGACCTCGTGAGAAGGTTCTTTATGGGGCTCTGCCAAGGCGAATCGCTTGCTGCGCGTGCTTTCCGAATCCCGCCACGCCGACGGGTCGGTCTCCAAGGCTTTCAACGTCTTCCGCTGATCGTTGGTCAGGATCGTCTCGGTTCTAGGCTCCGATTCTGCGAGGAGTCGCCACATCTTCGCGAGATCCGCCCGCCGTTGCGCGAGTTGTTGCATACGCGTGGGGTGCGGTACGTCCTTTCGGTAGGGGTATTGGAGCGCATCGAGGCTCTTCTGGAGCGCGGGACGGTCCTTCGGGACCGCGATGTAGAGCTTGTACTGGATCAGCTCCGCCCTCCTCTCCACCGATTTTGGAAGCGGAAGGTAGCCCTTCTCGAGTTTCGGATCGAGATACAGACGATCGAGAATCGATCGCTCGTGGACGAGGAGCCTGTGCTTCTGATCGGCCGTGAGTCCGAGATGGCGCGAGACCTCAGGGTCGAACCACAACGTACTTCCGATACGGGCAAGCGCGAGCGACTCAAGCCAACCCTTTTGGACAGGCGTCCACGGAATGGGACCCCCCGCTTCGACAGCCTTCTGCTTCGCTGACCCTCGTTCTTGGTCATCGAGGCGGTTCGCGTCCCGCTGGGAATGGGTCCGCATAAAGACGGCTTGACGATCATTAAACTCTTTCCAGGCGGCGGCGATCCGAGCGTCGCGGCCGGCGAGCGCCGCATCTTGATCCGGAGTCCAGCCGACCTTCGCCTTCACGCCTGGTTCGTTCAGAGTCGCGAGCATCGCGTCTTCAAGGGAGACCTGAAAGGGAAACAGGTTGGCGACGTTTCGTGCCGTCCGGGCCGAGACGACAGGCGCGGAGACGGCCCGCCATGGCAGGAGGGCGACGCCGCCGAGGGCGAGGAGAGTGGCCGAGGCGAGACGTGGGAGGGGTTGAGCGTTCCATTCGATCATGAGGATTCTCCGGGCAAGGCGGCGGGCGGGGCCGCCGAGAGCATTGGCGGGCGCGGAGCCCGCATGGGCGAGGAGGAGCCGCGCGTAAACCGCCCGGGCCGCGCCGGTTTCCTGCAGAGCGGCGGCGTCGCAGGCGGCTTCGGCCTCGGCCCGCATCCCCCGGGCGCAGAGCCAAACCGGAGGGGCGAACCAAAGTCCGGCGCAGACGAGGTCGGCCAGGAGCGACCAAAGGGGATCGTGGCGGCGGACGTGGGCTTCTTCGTGAGCACGGGCCATTGCCGCGCACTGCGGATCAAGTTCTTCTGGAACAACGATCTGCGGGCGCAGAACGCCCACCACGCGGGGCATGCACGGGTGGACGCGAC
>CAXUKB010000018.1:0-1918 GCA_964251345.1 uncultured Fimbriimonas sp.
AAGTAATACAGCTTCGCCGCGTTCGTCAGCTTGGCCCAGTCGATCTTCTCGATCGTGTCGGTCGGCTGATGGTAGTCGGGATGGAAGCCGTCGAAGAGGAAGGCGATGGGAACACCCTTGGCGGCGAAGTTGTAGTGGTCGCTCCGGGTGTAGACGTCTTCGGCGTCGTACTTGAACCGGAAGCCCACGAAGCGGTTCTCCTCCTGGATGTCCCGGTCGAGCTCGGTCGAGATTCGCTTGGAGCCGACGAGACGGATCGTGTCGACGTTCTCCGCGCGCCTGTCCACGCGGTTGGCGTCGCCGTTCTGCTCGCCATCGGAATCCCGCCCCACCATGTCCATCTGGAGCTCGGCCACCATCGTGCTGAGCGGCACCGGCGGGTGCTCGGTTAAGTAGCTCGAGCCCAGAAGGCCCATCTCCTCCCCGAAAAACGTCATGAAGATGACCGATCGCTTCGGCTTGACCGGATTGGCGGCGACCGCCTTGGCGATGAGCATGACGGCCGTCGAACCGGACCCGTCGTCGTCCGCGCCGGGGTAGACGACCCCTTGCGCGTTGATGCCGAGGTGATCCAGGTGGCCGCCCACGCCGACGACCTCGGCCTTCAACGTCGGATCGCTCCCCTGCACCATGCCAACGACGTTGGGTACCCGCACCGTCTCGACGCTTCCCTGCGCCTTGAGGCGGCCGGCGTCGGGCAGGGCCAGCGCCGACGGGTCGCCCGCTTCGGTCAGAAACACCTTGACGTTGGCGGGAAGCGAGGTTCGAGCGACCTCGCCGCGCACGAGGGTTCCGCCGACCGAATCGCGGTCGAGGCTTGCGGAAGGCACGTACGTCCGCGGCCGATCGACGATCTCGATCACGGCCTTGGTGTTGGCGCGGGACACTTGGCTTCGAAGGGGCGATCGCCCGGCAGGGAGGGCGACCAAGACGATCTTGCCATCCAAGAGGCTCGCCTGATCGTCCGAGAGCCGTCCGGTGGCCTCACCGCGAACGACGACGACGTCGGCCGAGAGATCGAGCGGCTTGCCGAGGGGGGAAAGCGAGAGGTCGCGCCCGCCGACCCGGCCGCCGGCGAGGCTCAGTTCGGCCCCGTAGACCCGCGGACGGTAGAAGTCCTCAAACTGGAAGTAGGTTCCCTTCTCTCCGAGTGGCCTTAGGCCCGCGGCTTTGAAGCGGGCGGCGACGAAATCGGCCGCCTTCTGAAATCCGGGCTGTCCCGTGCCGCGCCCCTGGCACTCGGGTCCCGCGAGGTAGCCGAGGATGCCCTGCGCATCCGAGATTTTGACGGAGTCGAAACCCTTCTTCAGACCGTCGGGTGGAGGCCCCGCTCCGGGATCCTGGGCCGGGGCGAGGGAGGCGAGTCATAAGGCCCAGAGACCAACGCAGGAAGGCGCGAGAAGGCGTCGCATGAACCCCTAGGTTACGCGAGACGAGGGGTGGATCGGTTCCCTACGCGGAGTCTCGGCGGCGATACCAGGCTACGATACACGTCGCGACGATCCGGAGAAAACCCTCCTGATCGACATGGGGCTCATCCCGACGAACGCAGTAGCCCTCAAAGACGCCCTCGAAGTCTCGATACGCGTCTCTTCGGGCGAGGGCCGCCTTGAGGATCCTCGCTCGCTCAGGACCATCAATCGCCCGGTACCGGTCCATGCCGTCGGGAAAGTCGATGAGGCGGAGTCGGGTGGCCCGGATTGTCGCCCGCGCTTCTTCGTCGTATTCGAGATCGAAGACGAACGGGGCGGCGAAGGCGCTTAGGCCGAAGCGATGCGGCCAGAGCAAAATCTCGACGCCGTTGACGAGGTGGAACGTCATACGAAAAAGGCCCCGGCTAGAAGCCGGAGCGACGCTCGGGAGTGCCGCTTGGAAGGCGGCACCGCGGGTTAGAGGCCTTTGCCGGCGAGGAAGTGGA
>CAXUKB010000018.1:1928-24557 GCA_964251345.1 uncultured Fimbriimonas sp.
ACCTTCACGAGATTGCCCACGCCCACGGTGTCGAGAGCGGAGAAGATCGACGAGTGCGAGTTGCCCTTGAGGTCGGTCGAGACGAGCGGCTCGTCCGAGTACTGAAGGATGCCCTTCATCGGTCCCTCGGCGTACTCCTTCATCGCGACGTTGATGTCCGCGATCGACGGCTCTTTAAGAAGTACCGCGGTGAAGTCGACCACCGAAACGGTGGCGACGGGCACGCGGAACGACATGCCGGTGAACTTGCCCTGAAGCTCGGGGATCACGAGACCGATCGCCTTCGCCGCGCCCGTGGAGGACGGCACAATGTTCTGCGAGGCGGCGCGGGCGTCGCGCAGGTCCTTGGCGGCGGTGTCCTGCGTCTTCTGACTGTTCGTGAACGCGTGGACGGTGGTGAGAAGGCCCTTGTCGATGCCGAAGCGGTCGTGCAAGACCTTCGCGACGGGGGCGAGGCCGTTGGTGGTGCAGCTCGCGTTCGAGACGACGTGGTGGTTCGCCGGGTCGTAGGCGTCGTCGTTCACGCCGAGCACGATCGTCTTGTCCTCGTTCTTCGCGGGGGCGGAGATGACGACCTTCTTGACGCTGCCCTGCTTGTGGGCGACGGCCTTGTGGGCGTCGGTAAAGAAGCCCGTCGACTCCACAACGATGTCCACGCCGACGGAGCTCCAGTCGATCGCGGCGGGGTCTCGCTCGGCGAACACCTTGATCGCCTTGCCGTTGACGTGGATCGAGTCGTCGGCCTCGACGGTGCCGTTGAAGGCGCCGTAGGTGGAGTCGTGCTTGAGGAGGAAGGCGTTGGTCGCCGGGTCCGTAAGGTCGTTGACGGCTACGACCTCCAGATCGTCGGGGTAACGCTCAAGAATGGTGCGGAGCGAGAGGCGACCGATGCGCCCGAAGCCGTTGATGCCGATTCGCGTGGCCATAGGTTTTCCGTTGTCGAACCAGCGGCATTGCCAGCCCTTTCAGCCTATTCTACCGCCCGGGGGCGGGTAGCATCGGCGCGTGCTTCGCCCGTCGCTTCTCGCCGCCGCCTTCATGACCCTCGCGCTCGCCGGCTGTGGCGGCGGGGGTGGAGGCGGTTCGCACGAAGCGAAGAGCCTGACGATCTCCGCGCCGTCCACGACCGTCGTGCCGGGCGCCACCGTCGCCTTCGTCGCGCATGCGACCGGCGGCGGCACCGTGGAGTGGAGCGCGACCGGCGGAACGATCACCACCGGAGGCGTCTACACCGCGCCCACGACCCAAGGCACCTACACCGTCACCGCCACGCTCGGCGCGCTCACGGCAAACCAGGCGATCGTCGTCGACAACGGGATCGCGATCGCCCTGACCGCCAACGCGACGCCTCCGCTCACGATTCCGAAAAGCAAGCTCGCCTTCGCCGCCGCCGTTACCGGCGCGTCCGACAAGACCGTGCTGTGGACGGTCACCGACGCGTCGGGCGCCCTCGTCAGCGGCGCCGTCGCCACCGATGGCACTTTCACCGCGCCCGACGCGACGGGAACCTACACCGTGATCGGCACCGCGAAGTCCGACTCGGCGAAGACGGCGAAGGCGACGGTTCAGGTCGCGGCGAGCGTGAACGTTCGCGTGACATGGAAGGACAAGGGCGACGTGGTGCTCAGCCTCCGCCCCGACGTGGCGCCGCTCACCGCCGCGAACTACGTGACCCTCGTGAACAAGGGATTCTACGACGGCATCGTCGCCCACCGGTACGTGGCGGGCTTCGTCATTCAGTGGGGCGATCCCCTGACGAAGACGTTGCCCATCACCGATCCGAGCATCGGTTCCGGCGGTCCCGGCTACACGATTCCCTTCGAAGTCACCGGTCTGTCGAACGTGCAGTACTCGCTCGCGATGGCCCGCATGGACGATCCGAACTCCGCCGGAAGCCAGGTGTACATCAACCTCGTGGACAACAGCGCCACGCTCGACCACACCGACACGCAGCAAGGCTATGTCGTGTTCGGCGCGGTCGCCTCGGGAAGCGCCATCGTCGACGCCCTACGCGTCGGCGACACGATCACCACCGCAAAGACCGAGGCGGTCGCCACTCCGACGCTCGCCCGCTCCAAGGTGCGATAAAGACAACCCTCCGGGCGTCATAATAGAACTCTATGGCTCCCGAAAAGGTCCGCATCGTCACCCTTGGCTGCGCCAAGAACGAGGTGGACTCCGAGGAGATCGCGGGCGTGCTCGGCAAAGCCGGGTACTCGGTCGACGGCTCGTCCGAAGAGACCGGCACGATCGTCATCAACACCTGCGGCTTTCTCGAGTCGGCGAAGGAGGAGTCGATCGCCACGATCCGCGCCGCCGTCGCGGAGAAACAGGCGGGCCGCGCCTCGCGGGTGATCGTCGCCGGCTGCCTTGCCCAGCGCATGGGCGCGGAGCTGATGCGGCTTGCGCCCGGAGCCGACGCCTATGTGGGCGTCGGGCAGATGGCGCGCTTCGCCGAGATTCTCGATTCCGTGAAGCGGGAGCGGGAGACCGTGCTCGACGTCGCCCCACCGCACCACCGCTGGGCCGACGTGCCGACGCGCGCCCGGGCCGGACGCCCCTGGAGCGCCTACCTCAAGATCTCCGAGGGCTGCAATCACCGTTGCACCTTCTGCACGATCCCTTCGTTCCGGGGAAGCCACCAGAGCAAACCCATCGAGCGGGTCGTCGCCGAGGCCAAGCATCTCTCCTATCAGGGCACCCGCGAGATCAATCTCATCGCCCAGGACGTCACCCAATACGGGTTCGACCTCTACAAAGCGTTTACCTTGCCGCGCCTCCTTCGCGAACTGAACGGCGTCGACGGCATCGATTGGATCCGCCTGCTCTACTTCTATCCTAACCTCCTGACCGACGAGGTGATCGAGACCATGGCCTCGCTGCCGAAGGTCGTGAAGTACATCGACATCCCGCTCCAGCACACCCATCCCGACGTGCTGCGCCGAATGCGCAGGCCGTGGGATGGCGAGCGGTACCTCGACCTGTTCGACAAGGTCCGCGCCGCGATGCCCGACGTGGCGATTCGAACGACCTTCATCGTCGGCTTCCCCGGCGAAACCGAGGAGGAGTTCGAGGATCTTCTGGAGTTCTGCGAGGCGGCCGAACTCGATCGCGTCGGCGCCTTCACCTTCTCGCGCGAACCCTCGACGCCTTCTTACGACATGGAGGGTCAAGTCCCGGACGAAGTCAAGAAGGAGCGCTACGACCGGCTTATGACGCTTCAGCAGGAGGTCTCGCTCACGGTCAACCAGGGTTGGATCGGACGGGAAATCGACGTTCTCGTCGAAGACGTGAAGGACGGCTGGCTCGTCGGCCGTTCGCACCGGGACGCGCCGGAGATCGACGGCTTCGTGTTCGTCGAGGGCGACGCCAAGCCCGGGGACTTTGTGCGCGCGAAGGTCACCGGCGCGGAGCCCTACGACCTCGTCGCGAAATCGCTCCGGATACCGAAGACCGGTCCGCGCAAGATGACGTCGCTCCGGCTGGCCGCGCCCGTCGCGCCTCGGTAAAATTCGTGCGTTTTCCACCCTTTGATGTCGGTGGGGCGTCTCAACGTTCACGAGTCTTTCGATCGAGCTCCGCCCTGGTTGAATGCCGATCCGTGTTCCATCAGGCTGAACGCCGATGTGGATGACACCTCCGTCCGCAAAGGAGAAAGCGGCGACCGACTCGACGATTTACCGACTTCCACCACGCGATGTCTACTCCTCGACCTTGCGCATCTCGGCCTCCGGCATCGTTCTATTCTAGCGAAGTGCCTTTCTCCGAGTCCAAGCAGCCGAGTGCGCACGGCATCGGCCTCGATCCGCAGACCCGATGCGCGCATTGGCACTCCCCGCTCGACGTGGTCGCGATCCAGATGCGTTGCTGCAGACGGTTTTACGCCTGTCGGGAGTGCCACGACGAATTGGAAAGCCATCCCACCGAAGTCTGGTCCCGCGAGGAGTGGGACACGCGGGCGATCCTATGCGGGGCGTGCCGATCGACGCTGACGATTCGAGAATACGTTGAGGGGTCAAGCCAATGTCCCCGATGCGGCGCAGGGTTCAACCCCGGCTGCAAAGGACACCATGCGCTCTACTTCGCGGAGTAGGAGGCACCCAAGAATGAAGGACTCACGCGAGACGGCAGTGCTTCTTTGCGGCCTACGTGGCTTCGTGAGCAAGTCCTTCACCTCGACACGTCCCCTTAGCCTGGCTCGCGCGAGGGATCGACATAATTGATCATCACCTTGCGCTCGTCGTCTCGCTGGAACCAGTCGACGTGGTATTCCTCCCAGTTCTGCCAGCCGGGACCGACGCGGGCCACGTAAGCCGCGGCCCCCGCGAGGGCACGGAAGGCGGTGTTCTCGCCGCTCAGGATGAGGGTGGCGGCGCCGACGTGGCGGTCCATGCCCCGGCTCTTCTGGCGAAACTCAAGCCGCTCCTTGGCGCCGTCGAGTTCGTCGTTCAACTCCGGAAGCGTGACGCGGCGACGGGCCGAAGAAGGCATGGCGCGGACGGCTTTCCAGACCTTCGGCGTCATCGCGACCTGCTTCGGAGCGAGAACCAGATCGAGGAGGCCCGGATCGACGATCCAAGGGGCCACGTCCAGAGGGACCGCGTTGGCACGCAACGGAAAGGAGACGACGGTGTCCCGTCGCTCGCGAACGAGGTCGGCAAGGCGGGCCAGCCGCTCCAGCCCCGGTCGGTCGCCCGCGACGAACAGATGGTCCGAGGTCTGGAACACGACGAGCGAAGGCACGGGCCCGACGAGCAGAACCTCGTAGGGCCCGACCGGTCCCTCAACCACGATCTTGGGAAAGCTTTCCTTCATGGCTCACGTCGGCTCCTCAGCGCCGCGGTCGATTAGGGCTTTCGCAGTTCGTCGAGGCTGACGAACCGGTATCCTCGGGCGCGGGCGGAGTCGATGAACCGACCGAGCGTGTCGAGAGTGCTCTTCGAGCCATCGTGAAGAAGGACGATCCCGCCGGGACTGAGGGCCGCCGTCTCGCTGCCGAAAAGAACCTCGTCCACGGGGTTGAGGTAGTCGCCGGGATCGTCCGTCCAGAGAACGGTGGTCAGACCGAGGGTCGCCGCGCGACGCAAGACCTCCGAGTTGTGGTCGCCTCCGGGCGGCCGGCAGTAACGCGCGGACTTGCCCGTGATGCGCCGGATCGCGTCGTCGTTCGCCTGGTACTCCACGTCGATCTCTTCCTCGGGGATCTTCGTCAGCGTGACGTGGCTGTACGTGTGGTTGGCGACCTCATGCCCCTCGGCGGCCTCACGGCGCACGAGATCGGGGTACTTGTCGGCCATGTGGCCGATCACGAAGAAGGTCGCCTTCACTCCATTGGCCTTCAGCACTTCGAGCAGCTTGGGCGTGTAGTCCGAGTGGGGACCATCGTCGAAGGTGAGCGAAACCCGTTTGGCGGTTCCGACGCCTCGTCGCAGCACAAAGCGGTCTAACCCGAGGCCTATGAGCCGGGAGCCGATGATGTCCAGCGTGTGCTGCTCGCGGTAGATCTCGGTGTTCGCCATTTTCCAGTCGGGATCGGCGTCCAGCACGACCGCCGGATTGATCCGGGCGGTCTCGGTGGAGACGGGAAGCGGCGGCAGGTTTCGCTTCGCGACAGGACGGGCGGTCTGGGCGATGCCGAGCTGCGCGGCAAGTCCCGCGAGGAGGAGCGGGGGAAGGATCAGGAGAGGCGTTCCACGCATGACGTACTTATTCTTAGCTTTTCGTAAGTCTTTCTTTAGCGAACCCTGCCGCCGAGCAAGACGCTGTTCTCACCAGCACGAACCATCGGGTGGGGATAGGACTAACCGAGTTGGTCGGGATTGAGCGCCTGAAGCTCGGGCAAGACGAACAGCCCATCCTTGCGGATCAGGGTCCCATCGAACCAGATCTCGCCGCCTCCGTACTCGGGGCGCTGGATGAGGACGGTGTCCCAGTGGATGGCGCTCACGTTGCCGTTGCCGCCGGGCGGGTCGTAAGAGTTGCCCGGGGTGAAGTGGATGGAGCCCGCGATCTTCTCGTCGAAAAGGGTGTCGAGCATCGGGTGCAGGACGTAAGGGTTGTAGCCGATCGCGAACTCGCCGAAGTACCGCGCGCCCTCGTCGGTGTCGAGAATCTCGTTGAGCTTGGCGGTGTTCGGTCCGGCGCTCGCCGCGACGATCTTGCCGTCTTTGATCTCGTAACGGATGTCCCCGAACTCGGTGCCTTGGTACAGGCTCACCGTGTTGAATTTGACGATCCCGTTAACGGAGTCCTTGACCGGCGCGGAGAAGCACTCGCCGTCCGGGATGTTGCGGTGGCCCGAGCAGGGCACGGAGCCGATGCCTTTAATCGAGAGGGTGAAATCCGTCTCGCCGGGACCGACCACGCGAACCACGTCGGTCCGGTCCATCAGCGCCTTCAGCGCCTCGCCCGCCGCCGCCATCTTCGAATAGTCGAGCGTGCAGACGTCGAAGTAGAATTTCTCGAAGGCGTCGGTGCTCATCTTCGCCTGCTGGGCCATGCTTGCCGTCGGCCAGCGAAGGGCGACCCACTTCGTCTTGGGAACGCGCACCCCGAACACGACGGGCTTGCTGTACTCGCGGCCCCACATCGCTTGAATGTCGTCCGGCACGTCGCCCAATTCGTTGATGTTGTGCGAGCCGCGGAGGGCGATGTACGCGGTCATCTGCTCCATCTCGTGCCGCTCGACCTCAGCGATCATCTTCGCGTTCGCCTCGGTCATGCCGAGCATCAGTTGGCGCTTGACCCGGGTGTTCTCGAGCCGCACCGCGACCTTCGCGCCCTTCGTCTGAGCGACGCGGACGACTTCGGCGACGGCTTCCTCGGGGATATCGAACGCGTGAATGAGGACACTGTCCTCAGGGCCAAGCTCCGTCGAGTGGGTGCAGAGCAGTTCCGCGAGGCGCGTGACGCGGGGATCGAGCATTGCGGGTTAGGTTACCGGGCTTCCGAGAGGGCGCGCAGACGCTGGCGCATCGCGTCGATCTCCTCGGCGACTTGCGCCGTAGTACGGAATCGCTTATCGATCCCCTGTCCGACCACGACCCGTCAAACTTGGTAAGCCTGCCAAGCGACTCGATCGACGGAACCGCTGAGATGCGGTAACAGCCCGGAGATCAGAATATTCGGATCGGCATCGCGCGCAAGGCTCGCCATCTTTCCAAACTCGCGACGATTAACCGTCCTGACGGCCTGAAGGACGATGCCGGCGATTCGTACCTTTGTCGATAGCTCAAGGGTGAATTTTCCGACTCTTCCGCAAGCTTTCTCTTTGACGTAGCCGCTCCGAAAGAACATCGGATCCTCCTCAAGAAGCGAAGAAGCGTATCGAGCTTCGCCGGAGCGTCATAGGGCAGTTCGAGAGCATCCCAGAGTTCAGGCGGCCAGAACGCCTCAACCGCCTGATGAAATCGTGCTGCGACTTCTCGATGTTCGGGAATCCGCAGCTTGCCTTGGCGGACGATCTCGTCGATCGCGCGATCGGCTTCGATCACCGCGCGAACCTTCTCATCCGAAAAGAGAGAAGGCGTTCGCTTCATGGGACAAGGCTACCAAAAGCGACCTCCGCGGACGGGGGGCTTGCACACCGTAGAATGGCCTTATGCTCGCGATCGAAGAGGAATTCGAGGAGCGGTCGTTCGACGAGGAGACGCTCAGCGACTCGACGTTTCGCGAGTGCCGCTTCACTCGGTGTTCCTTTCGTGGCGCGCGCCTCGACGGGGCGATCTTCGAGCGGTGCGAGCTGACGGAGTGCGATCTCACCGGCGCGCGCCTCGTGGGAGCGACGATTAAAGCCTGCCTGCTTGCCCGCTGTCGCCTCGTGGACGCGCGACTCATGAGCACGACGTTCGCCCACGGGCGGCTCATCGAATGCGACCTCCAGGGTGCATCGCTCGGCGGCGCGGCAATCCGGAGCGTCGACTTCTCGCATTCCGACCTCTCGGAGCAGGACTTGGATGGCGCAAGTCTGCGCGGGACGCGCTTGGCGGCGGTGGATCTCACCCGGGCCACCCTCGTGGGCGCCGACCTCCGGGAAGCGATCCTCGATCGGGCGATCCTGACGAACGCCCGGATGCGGAACGCGGACCTGCGCGGCGCTTCGTTCGAGGGGGTCGACTTACGAGGCGTCGAGCTTCGCGGCGCGCGGCTGAACGCCTCCGGAGCCATCCATTTCGCGCGTTGCTACGGGCTCAAGGTGGAGGGCTAGAAAGCCCTTCACCTTGTCTTCTTCTCATCTTCCGAGACGAATTTGGCGTCAGAACGGGGAAACTTCGTTACTCGTCGCCGCCGGCGTTGGGAGTCTTGTCTTTGATGCCGGTTTTGGGCGCGGCCGGGGTGGACGAATCGTCCGAGGACCCCTTACAGCCCACGAGGGCGAGGCCGAACGAAGCGACGAGGAGGAGCGCGATAAGCTTCTTCATAAGGTTTTCCTTCCGTCCTTCGCGAGGGCGGGTTCAGGGATAGGTGCCTCGCACCGGGCCAGAAGGTTCCGGCGTTCGAAGCGGGTAGGCCAAAAGACCCGGCCCGCCCCTCGGCTCTTGTTCGAGAGGCGGGCCTGGGTGGGGGTTGTGGACCTCCGGCGACTAGCCGGTGGTGCCGCCGGCCGTGGCCGCCGGAGCACCCGCCGTCGCGCCCGCGGTGGCCGGGGCGGGAGCGCCCGCCGTTGCGCCGGCGGTGGTCGTGGTGGTCTTGGTGGTGGTCGTCGAATCGCCACCGGCCGTCGCCGCCGGGGTGGTGCTGGTCGACGAGGTCGTGGTCGAGGTGTCGTCGGCAGGCTTGCTGCAGCCGACCACGGCCGCGCCGAGAACGGTGGCGGCGATGAGCGCGAGAGTCTTGTTCATTTCGATGTCTCCTGGTCCGCACCCGACCTCGGCCGAGTCTCCGGACGAGGATGGGTGCCGGGAGAATCTACCAGGGTTCAAGAGATTTTCGCGAATCGGAAGATTTCTCACTGAGGTTCTCCACAGCTTCGTCGAGACTCCCGTCGACGAAAGGAGGCGAGTACCCTCTTGGACATGCTCCGCATGTGGACGTACGATCTAGCCCGCGAACAGTCGCCGACGACGGAGCACCTGGACCGACTCTGCCGCCTCTCGACCGAGGCGGGCTACGACGCCCTCGGGATCTATCTCGAACACCGCTTCGCCTACGCGAGCGCCCCGTGGGCGGCCGGGCGAGGGGCGCTGACGCCGGAGACGGTCGCCTGGCTTCGGCGGGAACATCCCTCCCTTCGGCTGATCCCCTTTGCGAACCTCCTGGGCCACATGGAGGGATTTCTCTACGCGTCGGGAGGCGAAGGCCTCGCCGAGGAGCGGTTCAAGGGGATGCAGGCCGCACCGTCGAACCCCCGGGTCGCCGCCTTCGCGCGGGGCCTTCTCGACGACGTGATGCGGGCGTTCGACGATGAGATCGTCCACATCGGCGGCGACGAGACGCAGCAGCTCGCGGCGTCGGCGGCACGGACGGGTGAGTCGGAAGCCGATCTCTACGGCGGATATTTTGGACCGATGGCCGCCTACGTCCTTTCGCAAGGGCGGAGGCCTGCCGTCTGGGGCGACATGTTCCCCGAGCACCCGTCGGCCCTCGACGCCTTACCGAAAGAGACGCTTGTCTTCGACTGGCAGTACTTCGGCTCGCCGCGCGAGACGGCGCGGCGGTTTATCGACGCGGGACACGAGGTGGTGCTGTCTCCAACCGTCCACGTTTACGACGCGGCGTGGTGCCACCTGCCCCAGACGGAGCAGAACGTCCGCGACCACGCGGCGGCGGCTTCGGCGTTGGGCGCCTACGGCGTGTGCGTTACCACCTGGGAAGGCGCGCTGTTCGCGAGCTACGAGACCCTGTTGCCGGCGATCGCCGGTTGCGGGGAGATTCTCCGAGCCCCCTCCTCGTCGCCTCGGGGTACCGACTCCAAGGAAATCTCGCTTCCGTCGGGCGCTGAGGAGGGGATTGGGGGTGGAGAGAACACAAATCCCTTGGATGTTCGAAAGACCTTGTCTCTCAACGGAAATCCACAGCTTCCCGATCCCTACGAAGCGAGTCCTCAAGGAACGACCCAGAGCGTTCAGATCGCCGATGCGATCATCGCTCAGTATCTTGCAGGCAAAATCCGTCGAGCCGAGTTCGCTTACGAGTTAGGAAACCTGAAGATCACCTTCGATGGCAAACCCAATGGCCAACTGCCTATGGATCTGGCGCCCGAAACGCTTCGCCGTCTCGGGCTGATCGCCGGGATGGATCCGCTTAAGCATCGACAGTCGAGGGTGGGCAAGATCACGGGCACCTTCGATGGCGAACCGTTCGAATTCGCGGCAGAATCATTCCCGATCAACGAAGGGATTGCGTTCACGCTGACCCGGACTCCTCCACCCCCCTCCTCATCGACCGACATCGGTTTTGCTTCCGCCGAGTTTGGCAGCCGCGTCGACGAGGAGGGGGCTCAGGCCTATGCCGACCTACGCGAAGCGCCGACGCTGCTTCGGGCCTACCTCAAGGCGGGGGAGCGGCACGAGGAATGGGCGCGGCTGATGGGCGTCGAACTCTTGGAAGCGGGGGGCCCCTTCGCGTTTACCGGCATTCGCTCGGCCCTCAAGGCGCGGTTGCTCCTGTACGGCAATCCCTTCCTCCTCTGGCTCAGGAATCGAGAAGATCTCCTGGGCGAGCCTGGCGATAAGGCCCTTGCGATTCTCGATCGGGCGATCGCTTTCGCGCCCGATTCGGCGTACCGGGGAGTCAGCGAATTCACCAAGATCGCGATCCAAAACGTTCGGTTTATGGAAGAATCGGCGGTGGCCTACGCGGCGGGCAAGCCCGGCGTCGCGGCGGCGGCGCTCGCCCCCATCCGGCTCGCGTTCGACGATCTGGCGAGGATCGCCAAGGGGACGAACATTCGCATCGGCGGCTCCCTCGCCGATATCGAGCGGTGTACGGTGGCGAAGGAGCACGTCGAGCGGGTGATGCGCCGCATCAAGCAGTACGGCGATGGTTCGCTGGGCTACCTTCCCTCTTACGAAACGATCTGCCATCCGAAGTTCATGCCCCACGACCAGGCGAACTGGTGGCTTATCAACACCTGGGCGAACGAATGACGGGGAGTTCGGTTTTAAGAAATTAGGGGGTGAGGTCTTCCCCCGTTCGTCTTCTCTGTTCCTGCAAGTCTTGCGGGTTCCGGCGCATCTTCCCGTCTCGAACGCACGTCTCCCTGGCGAGGACGTGGAAGGTACGTAAGTAACCGATATGCTTCCTTTTCTTGCCGCGCTCGCCCTCTATCCTCACTCTTCCGCTCCCATCGAGAACCAGGCCGCCGATGCGCTTCGCGTCGCGCGCCAGAGTGCGGCCACGGGCAATCGTGGCCGCGCCTGCGCGACCCTAGACAGCCTCGTCTTTCCCGAGGGCGTGAGCGTGGCGATGGAAGCGCCGGGAGCGATGGAGCCTTCGGTGGAGCGCGGTTTGGAGGCCTGGAACACGGCGTTGGGCGAGCGGACGTTCCGCCTAAGGCCGGGCGGTAGCGCCGCGGACGTGACGGTCCGCTTCGTCCCGTCGCTCGATGAGCGGGGCGGCGACGTGCAGGGTTTCGTCGATGCGATGCGAACGATCCGGTGGGGCTCCAACTCTCATGAGTACCGCCTCCACGCCACGATCTACGTGCGCGACAACGTCGAAGGACGCCCGATCCGGTCCGATGAGGTCGTCAACGTCGTGGCGCACGAAGCAGGCCACTTGCTTGGACTCGCCGACGTCGCCCGCGAGGACCGTCTGATGGGTCCGATGGTGGTGGGACGCCCAAAGGCGGGTCCGTTGCCGGAAGAGGTCGCCGCCGTCCGGGATTATCGAAGTCTGGTTCGCCAGAGCTACCCAAAATGGTAGACTGATGTCCATGATCGGTCGACTGCGGGGTGAGCTCTTGGAGGTCGAAGGGGGACTGGCCCTGATCGAATGCGGCGGCGTGGGCTACGAGGTTCACGTGCCCGATTCCGTAGCCGCCCTGCTCCTGCCAGGCGCGGAAACGACGCTCCTCACGCGCCAAACCTTTCGCGAGGACGCGGTCGTCCTCTACGGCTTCCTCGAGCCCTTCCAGCGCCGGCTTTTCGAGCTTCTTTTGAGCGTGACCGGGTGTGGCCCGAAGGCCGCGATGGCCCTCATCGGGCAGCTCGGCGAGGACGCGGTGGCGACGGCGATCCTCGCGCAGGACACGCGTGTGCTCCGCCGGGCGACGGGGGTGGGCGCAAAGCTGGCGGAGCGTATTCTGCTGGAGCTCAAGGACAAGATCCAAGAGGAGAGCTTCATGCGCAAGGTCGGGGCGGCGCTCAAGCCCACGAAGAAGGTGCCCACCGACGACGAGCTCGTCGAAGCGCTTCTCGCCCTCGGCTACCGCCGAAACGAGGCGGAAGGCGCGGCGGAGCGGGCGCGCGACCAGGCCGAAGACGTTCAAGGCCAAATCCGCGCCGCGCTGACGTTGCTGACGAAGTAAGCCGCGGGCGAGCGATTCTCGCCTAAGGACGAGGGCCGATCGCCTCGGCCCCGATCTCCGCCTCTCCCGCCAAACGGCGGACCAATTCACCCGCGGAAGGGAGATCGCCGATTCGGTCGACGCCGGTGCCCGCGTAGAGACACATCGACGTCACCTCGCCGGTAAAGCCCCTGTGGGGCGCGGTGTCCTCGTAACGAAGAATCGCGCCGCCCGGAGCCCATCCGACCGTCTCGCCCTCGCCGGGACGACGACCGGGGGGCGAACACCCCGCCGCTTCCCACTGCTCCAGCGTCTCGTTGCGCAGGACGCGGTGCGGCGCGAACGGCCACCCCCCGTCGAAGAGACC
Source organism: uncultured Fimbriimonas sp. (assembly GCA_964251345.1). Classification (GTDB taxonomy): domain Bacteria; phylum Armatimonadota; class Fimbriimonadia; order Fimbriimonadales; family Fimbriimonadaceae; genus Fimbriimonas. The sequence goes on from CAXUKB010000018.1 coordinate 14,744, forward strand.
GGTGAGGGCGGTTTCGCGGCCCGCGAGGAGTGCCGCTTGATATGCCTCGTGCGCCCGGCTCTCGCGGGTTGCCACAAAGCGCGTGCCGAGCATCGCGCCCGAGGCTCCGAGATCGAGCACGCGGCGCACGTCCCCGCCGTTGGCGAGTCCCCCGGCCGCAATAGCAGGGAGGCCGAGTTCCGCGATCGAGGGTAGCAAGTCCCGCAACAGGGTCGTCGATTGGACGTGGCCCCCGGCCTCGACGCCTTGCACGACGAGAAAGTCGATGCCGATGGATGCCATCGCCCGCGCTCCGGCGAGATTGGCGACTTGAACTCCAACGTGCGCTCGGTGAGCGCGGCAAAGCGCGAGATGCGGCGCGGGATCGCCCCAGGAGAAGGTCACGATCGGCAGCCCCGCTTCGAGGGCCGCGGCTAACGCCGTCGGCGCGAAGGCGAGCGCGAAGTTGCCCTGAAAGGGCGCGTCGCCCACCGACTCCTTCACTGCCTTGACCCAGGCCGCCGCTTCGTCCGGCGCCGTCCAAGTCAGCCCCATCGCGCCCATGCCTCCCGCTTTCGAGACGGCGGCGCAGAGCTCCGGTCCGGCGATCGAACCGGTCGGAGCCTGCCAGATCGGGAATCGAGGCGTCAGCGTCCCTCTGGGCCTCTCGGGTGTGGCGAGAGGAGAGTTTCCTTCCCGCCCAGCTTCGCGGCGATCAGCGTCGCCTCGATCCGCAAGGCGGCCGGAAGACCGCTCCCGGGAACGTGGGCGTCGGGCTCGTTGAGAACCGCGCGGCGAACGAGCGGGTACCCGGGGATGCGGTCGGTGAAAAGGCGGTCGGGATTGAGGAGCCGGCGCAGGACGCGAGCGGCGACGGGTTCGGAGGGAAAATTCTTAAGGCTCAGGGTGCCGTCCGAACCGACGCTGCCCTTCAGGATCTCGGGTTTCGAATCGCTCGAAGCGATGAGCTCGCCATCGCTCACGACGGTGCCGAGGAAGGCTCGCTCCACGCTCAAGGTTCCGCCTTTCTCGATGCGGACGGTCCAACGTTCGCGGTCGTCGAGGAGCGTGCCCTCCGAATCGGCGTAGCGCAAGGCGACATTCCAAGCCCAGGCGTCGCCCGCGACGAAAAGGATCATGGGTTAAGCGGCTGCTCGCCCGTCTTGCGGTAGCCCTGAGCGCGCAGCAGCTCCTCTTTGCCGAGTTCGGTCCCAAGTCGTCCCTCTTCGGTCCGATCGCGCACCATCCGGGTCTCGTCGGCTTGGGCTGCGCGAACCTTCGCGGCGGCGGTCGCGCGCTCCGCGCGGGCGAGCGCCCAGGGTTTGGCGCTCAGGGCGAGGCCGCAGACCACGGCGGTGGCGACCAGGAGTCCGTTCTTGGTCGAGGGGGACATACGGGAAGGATACAGGGAAAAAGGAAAAGGAGGGAGCCACGAGGATGGCGCTTCTTGCCCTTTTCGGTTGCCCCTTCCCTTTTCCCCCTCTAACCCACTACCTGCGTCATGATCAGGTTCGTGTTGCCGGCGTGTCCGGCAGGAACGCCGGCGGTGACGATCACGAGATCGCCGCATTGAAGACGCCCGATGCGGAGGAAGGCGTCGATCGCCCCCTGCACCGTTTCGTCGGTGCTGTCGTTGAGGGGCATCGTGAGTGCCTCCACGCCCCACACGATGCCAAGTTGGCGCCGCGTCCGGTCGTCGTAGGTGCCGCAAAGGATCGGGACGTCGGGGCGGAACTTGCTTACGCGGCGGGGAGTGAGGCCGCTCGTGGTGGTGGTGACGATCGCGGAAGGGGCGAGTTGGCTCGCGAGCGATCCCACGGCGTGAGCAATCGCGTCGGTGTGATCCACGGAGCCGTCCTTGACGCGGGCGCGCCAGGCGGCGTCGATCCGAAGCCGGTCGAAACGGGTCTCCGCGGCAAGGGCGATGCGCGCCATGGTGCGGACGCACTCGATGGGATGCTTGCCCGCCGCCGTCTCCCCCGAAAGCATGAGCGCGTCGGTGCCGTCGAGTACGGCGTTGGCGATGTCGGTCGCCTCCGCGCGGGTGGGACGCGGATTCTCGATCATGCTCTCCAGCATCTGGGTGGCGGTGATCACGGGAACGCCCGCCCAGGTGCAGGCCTCGATAATCGCCTTCTGCATCAGCGGCACGCTCTCCATCGCCATCTGTAGTCCAAGGTCGCCGCGGGCGACCATGATCAGGTCCGCGACTTTCAGAATGTTCGCGAGGTCGTCGACGGCGGCGGCGGTCTCGATCTTCGCGCACAGCCGGATACCGGGGCCGCCGGGCATCCGATCGACGACGCGACGCAGCTCGCGCAGATCGGCGGCGTTTTTCACGTAACTCAGGGCGATGAAGTCGACCCCACGCTCGACGGCTTCCTTCACGTCCTCGATGTCCTTGCCGGTAAGCGAGGGCGTGTCGAACACCTTGCCGACGAGGGTCACGCCTTTGCGGCTCTTGAGGAGACCGCCGTTCACGACCCGGGCTTCGAAGCGATTCTTTCCTGCGGCGGCAACGATGCGGAGCTCGATCTCGCCGTCGCCCAGCAGGAGGTCGGTCCCGGGCTCCATGGCCGCCAGGATCTCCGGCTGATCGATGGGGATCTGAGCGCCCCCCTCTCCGACCGTAACCGTGCTCTCGGGCTCAAGCTCCAAACCCTCGCCCATGTCGCCGATCCGGAATTTCGGCCCTTGGAGATCCGCGAGGACCGCGACTTGGGGCGCGTGCTCCCGAAGCCACTCGATCCACCCGGCCTTGGCCTCCCAGTCGCCGTGGGAACAGTTCAGGCGCGCCATGTCCATGCCCGCCTCGACCATCGCATGAAGCGCGGCGTGCTCGCCGGAAGCGGGGCCGAGGGTACAGACGATCTTCGTCCGAGGTTCGGAGGGCATGGAAAGAGGGTACAGGGAAAACGCAGAAAGAGGTGCGCCCCGCTCAGGCATTCGCCGGGATCGAGCCGCTCATCGCCGCTTCCAGAATCTCCAAGGTATGCCGCACGCGCACCCTGCCGCCGTGCTCGCGTGCGGCCTGAGCGATCCAAGCGTGGCAACCGGGATTGCCCAACGCGACGACCTCCGCACCGGTCGCCTCGACGTTTCGCCACTTGCGTTCGAGCAGGCTTCTTGCCATCTTCGGCTGGGTCACGTTATAGATTCCCGCCGAGCCGCAGCAGGTATCGGCCTCCTCCAACTCGACCAGACGGAGCCCCGGGACTGCCGTCAGCAACTCGCGCGGCGCGCTCCGAACGCCTTGGCCGTGGGCGAGATGGCAAGCGTCGTGGTAGGTCACGGCCGCATCGAAGCGGCCTTTCGCGAGAACGTCCGTCAGTCCTTCCGCTAGGAGAAACTCGCTTGCGTCTAACGCGCGTCCGGCGAAGGCGCCTTCCTTCATCCAAGAGCCGCAGCCCGCCGAGTCGACGATCACGGGCAAGTCGCCCGGCATTCGACGGGCGAGCTCTTGAGCCAGCGCGTCGGCTTTGTCCAGATCCCCGTTGTGGGCGTAGATCGAGCCGCAGCAGCCTTGGCCCGGTGCCTCGCGAACGTCGAGCCCCACCCGGCGGAGAAGGCGGCGCAAGGCGAGATGGACACCGGGATAAAGCACCCGCATTGCGCAGCCTTCCAAAAGGTAAACCTCGCCGCGAACCGGCGGTAGACCGTCGAGCGGCGGATAGTCGGGGACGGGCTCCGGGCGCGGTAGGTCGGCCTCGGGAGATTCGCCGCTTACGAGGCGGCTCACGAGGTCGGGCATCCGCCGCCCGGGATAGAGTTGCGAAGCCCGAAGCCGCCAAGGTTGGGCAGTGGCATCGAGAAGCGCGCGCTTTGGGATCGTGGCGCCAAGACGGTCGCGGGCGAGTTCTAGGATCGCGCCGTACTGAACGCCGCTGGGGCAGGCCGTTTCGCAGGCGCGGCAGCCCAGGCACCGGTCCAAGTGCGGCCGGGCCTCGTCCCAGTGGAGGCGCCCGTCGAGCGCGCTTCGGACAAGGTAGATCCGCCCCCGGGGCGACTCGAGTTCGCTGCCCGTCTCGGTAAACGTCGGGCAAGCCTCGAGACAGAAGCCGCACCGAATACAGTGGGTGGTCAGCTCCTCGAGGTCGTGCATCTCCCTTATTGTGGCGAGACCCTCCCGGCCTAATGCGCATCACTTTGTGCCCTCTACCGATATTCGTCGCGAACCGGGGAAGCGCTAAAGATTGTGGAAAGCGCCGGGGGCGAGTTTTCCACCGGGATCGAGAACGGCCTTCGCGCGGCGATGCAGCGGGAGAAGCGTGTCGCGGATCGAAGGCGCGAAGGGATCCATGGACCAAGATCCCGGAAAGGAGGGGAGATCCTGCACCGATCGCCGGCTCCAGAAGGTGCCGGTCGCCTCGTCGACCCGAAGGCCGTCCTCTCCGAGGATGGCTCTGCAAGCGGGCACATCGGTGGGGATAACTCGGTGGATAGAGCGTGGGTTTTCCCCTAATCTATTCACACCCGGTGGAAAACTCGACTTAGGCCGGTGGAAAGTGCGGAGCACGATCTCCGCGGGGAGCAGAATCGTGCCCCGTGAACCCACGAGAAGCTTGTGCGCGTCGTAGCCGGCGACGCTCTTCACGACGCGCGCTCCCGAGCGCACGATCTCGCCCTCGGCGGTGACCATCGTCGCTCCGAGAATCCAGTCGCGCCAGGTTCCGTACGCGGCCTCGGCCGCGTGGGGCAGCCCGAGGAGAACGAGGGAGGCGAGATCGTCGACCTCGCCGGGCCAAACCGTGAGGTGAGGGATCCAGCGGTCGGTCCGCGCAAGCTCCGCGTTGAGCTCCGTTAACGTCGTTCCGGCGAGGCAGGAGACCACGCCGTCCGCGACGTCGTGCCGGATCTCGCCCCTAAGCGCGGCGAAGGACAGGCCGTCTTCCGCGTTCGGGGCGAGAAGGGGCACGGCGAGACGCGTGGCCCCGCGAACGACGGCGGCGAGCGCTTCGGGGGTGGCGGGGCGAAGCATGGGCAAAACTACGGACAAGGGTACCGGGGGAGATCGCGACGCGCAGGACGACGTTTAGATTCGAAGATCGCCCGCAGCGACGGTTCCCGTAACGCCTTCACAGCCGGAGCGTCCATATCGGGCGGGTACCCTTTAGCCCGCTAGGAATCCCGGCCCGCCGGGAGGGACGGACACGACACTTTGCACTCCAGACTCCCCACCGCCGCCGCGCTCGTCCTTTTTGCGGCCCTGGCCCACTCCCAGAGCCTTGTCAAGGACATTGTGGTTCGTGGCAACGCGACCGTAAACCGCGAAGCGATCCTCTCCGCGATGACCCTCAAGGTCGGCGCACCGTACTCCGACGACAAGCGCGCCGCGGACGAGGTGGCGATCAAGAGCCTGGGCTTCTTCCCCGCGGTTCGCGTCTTGGGCGTCCCGGACGACACGGGCAACGGCTGGATCGTTCGGGTGGACGTTCAGGAGTATCCGGTGATCAAGGAGATCCGGGTCATGGGCAACACCGTCGTGAAGACGGAGGACATCGTCGCTAAGCTCCCGACGACCATGCGGCCGGGGCACATCTACAACGAGAACGAGCGGCGCACGGCCAGCAAGGCGATCTCGGACCTCTATAGCGACAAGGGCTACCTCGCGGACTTCACCGAGTTCGGGCCGATGGACGCCTCGCCGCAGACGCTCAGCATCGCGATCGTCGAGACGCGGGTGGGCGACATCTCCGTTCAGGGCAACAAGATTACCAAGGACCGCGTCATCCGGAAGCTTATCCGGACCCGGCCGGGCGACGTGTACAACCGCGAGAAGTGGCGCTCCGACCTCGTGCGGCTCTACGGCACGGGCTGGTTCGAGACGGTCGAGCCGGAACCGACGCTCGGCTCGGACGTCGGCGTCGTGGACCTCACGGTCAACCTGAAGGAGACCCGTACCGGCACCTTCAACGTCGGCCTTCAGCTCGACCCGCAGAACTCGCTCGCGGGCATCCTTCGCTACTCGCAGTCGAACGTGGGCGGCACGGGCCAGAACTTCGGCATCAACCTGCTCCAGTCGACCCAAGGCGTGGGCCCCAGCGTCGACCTGGACTACAGCAATCCTTTCATCGACAATAGCCAGACCACGCTGCGGGCGAGCCTCTATAGCCGCGTGATCTTCCGCTTCCAGGGTGGTTTCCTCGGCTCCAGCAGCGGCAGCGGCCTTACGGACGCAAGCCAATACAACGAACGGCGCACCGGCGGCTCGCTTGGATTCTCCAGACCCATCAGCGACAACGTGAACGCGGGCATCTCGCTTCGTGCCGAGAGCGTCACGACGAACAACATCGACGCGACGACGGACAACATGAACAACTTCGTCCGTCAGGACGGATTCGTGAGCGTGTTGACCACCGGTGTCACGCGGGATCGGCGCGACGTGCCGATCGACCCCGCGCGCGGCGACTGGGCTCAGATCAACATCGAGCCGGGCTTCAGCGACATCACCAAGGTGGGCGGCCTGACCACCGACGTCGGCATCCTTGGCCCGAGCGTGTTCGGCAAGGCGTCGTTCGAGTACCGCAAGTACTTCTCCGACGGTCCCCCTCGCGGCTTCAAACTGGACGACCCACGCCGCGTTCTCGCGTTCCGGCTGCGGGGCGGCACGATCTTGGGCAACGTGCCCTTCTTCGAGCAGTACTTCGCGGGTGGTTCGGAGTCGGTCCGAGGTTACGCCGAAGATCGCTTCTGGGGCAAGAACACCCTCATCTCCACGCTCGAGTATCGCTATCCGCTCCAAAAGTCGTTCTCGTTCGTCGGCTTCATCGACTATGGCGGCGCCTGGGGCGGATACGCAGGCATCAACAACTTCTCGCAGTCGGACGACTTTCGACTCCACGTCGGATACGGTCCGGGCATCAGCTTCAAGGCGGGTCCGCTCGGCAATATCCAGCTCTACCTCGGCTTCGACGAATACGGGAAAACCCGGACCCACTTCCTCATTGGAAATTCGTTCTAAAGCCGCCTCCTCAGACGTAATACGGAAAAGAACTATGACGATCAAGATCGACAAGCTCGGCTGGCCTATCGCCGCCTTCCTTGCTGGCGCGGTGGCGCTGAGCGCCATCTCGGGTTTCCAGGGCCCCGCCCTCAAGTTCGCGACGGTGGACATGCTCAAGGTCTACAACGACTCGCCGCTGACGACCACCAACAACGACGCTCTCGACAGCGCGAAGAAGTCTCGCCTCGCCGTTCTCGACTTCATCAACCGCAATCCGTCGATGGACCCGGTCGAAGCGAGAAAGCTCGCCGAGCTCTCGAGTAAGGCGACGCCCACGCCTGCCGACAAGACGGAGATCGACCGGTTGCACGCCTCCGGCGAGGCCGCGACTCAAAAGAGGAACGATCTTTCTACCAAGAGCGCGCCCACCGATCCGGACAAGATCGCCTTGGCGGACTTCGGCAGCAAGGTCACCACCAATCGCGGCCTGCTTCAGACGCTCAGCGCCCAGTACGACAACGAGCTTCAGAACATGGCGGGCGACCTTCGGGACAAGACGCTCTCGCGCGTTCGCGAGGTCGTTCGGAACATCGGCGCGAAGCAAGGCTACACGATCGTGTTCGACGCCAGTTCCGCCCCCTACGCCGCCAACGACATCACGGACGAGGCGACGAAGGCGTTAAAGAAGTAGACCCGGACGTTGCCGGGGCGGGGATCGGGACGCTGAGCGGCCCCATCCCCGCCGACCTTCGATCCCGACCCTTTTCCTTACTCCCATGTCTCTCCGCCTCTACCAGTTCGGCTCGGCGCTCGCCGTGCTCCTCCTCGGCATTCTCGTCGCGGGTGGCTTTCAGGCCCCGGCGGAAAAGAACGGGGTCGTCGACATCAACGCCCTTGTGGACGGCAGCAACTTCGGCAAGGGCGTGCGCGCCACCGTCGAGAAGATGCGCGCGGCCCGCGAGGACGTGCTTGGCTTTATCGATGCCAACCGCGTGCTGACGCTCGAACAGGCCACTCGCCTGCGCGATCTCACCCTGAAGACGGACCGCACCGCTCCCGAAACGGCCGAGCTCGACACGCTCAAGGCCACCGTGGTCGCGACGAACAAGCGTTGGACCGAACTCGCGACGAAGCCCACCCTCACGCCCGAGGAACGCACCATGCAGCAGGAGTTCGCCGACCGCGCCCAAAAGATGGGCGATCTCGGCAGCAAATGGGTGCGCGATTTCACCAACGACATCGACGCCTTTATGGACAAGCAGAAGATCGAAGCGAACACGCGGGCGCGCGACGCCATCGCCGCGACCGCGAAGACGCAGGGATACACCATGGTTTACGACCGGGCGTTCGCGCCCTACGGCGCGAACGACATCACCGACGCGGCGCTCGCGGCGATGAACGCAAAGCAATGAGGGGGAGGAGAGGCGAACGCCTGTCGATTCGCTTCTTCCCTTCTCTTCTCCCCTTTTTCTGCCTTCTCGCTTCTTGCGCGAAGCCTCCCGATCCGAAAGCGGTTTGGGTCGACGTTTCTCGCCTCGCGCCAAGCGCCCGGCCCGCGCGGCGAGAGGTGACACTCCCCCGTCCCCCCGCCGCCCTTCCCGCGCGGACGGTAACCCTTCCCGGACGTCCCGCCGCGCGGCTCGTCGCGGAAGCGGGAATCGACGGCGAAGCTCTCGCGCGCGAGGTCGACGAGGCTCAGTCCCGCTCGCTCGACCGTTTGCGCCGTCGCCTCTCGGAGGTGTATGACCGAGAGGCCGATCGGTTCGCTCGCCAGCAACTTCGACTGCTCGGCGATCCCTACCGGAAAGCGATCGATCGCTTTTATCCCGAGTACCGGAGCGCGTTCGACGCCTACGCGACCAAGCGGCTGTCCCCTGCCGCACGCTTGGCGTTCATCGTCGGTTCGCGAGATCCGAACCCTCACGACGATCCCATCGCCGCGAAGGGCCTGACGCCCCTCGGCCGTCTTCTCGCCCAACGCGCGTCGGCCGCCCGCAAGGAACTCCATGCTTTGGACACGGAGTTCGACGCGACCGTGATGGAGTTTCTGATGAACGTAGACGCGGCGGGGGTTGCCGCCCGAACCGAGACTCTGGCGCTGATCGAGAAAAATCGCGACGCGTTGAATCGCCAAGCGCTTGCGGAAGCGGGGCGCCCCATCGGCCCGCGCGGCGAGGAGGCGATCCGCCTTACGCTCGCCCGCTCTGGGGTCGCGCAGGTACCCGCCGTGGCCGCCCAAACGCTGACGATTCCCGCCCTTCCCGCCGCGCCGCCCGCGCCACGGGTAGAGTCTCCCCGGGCGCTGACCGACACGCGAGCGCGCCTGCTCGGCGAAGCCCGCATCTGGGCCGCGCTGGAGGGCCTTCGCCTGGACCCCCAGGGGAGGGACGCGACCACGGAATTCGCAGCATGGAACGCCAAGCGGGCTGGAGCCTCGCCGAACTCGCCGCCACCCTCGGCGGAACCCTAGACGGGCCGCCGGACCATCGCGTCTTGCGGCCCGCTCCTGCCGACGAGGACGATCCCCAGGGCCTTGCCTTCGCCGAAGGCGCTTACATCGAGCGGGCGCTGGCCTCCGGAGTCGGCGCGGTCATTTTGCCGCCCGACGCGGCCGGGGGCAAGCCCGCGATCCGGCACCCCCGCCCCCGTCAAGCGTTTGGTCAGTTTCTCGCGATGAACGACCGTCCGCTTCCCCTCGAGGCCGGCGTCTCGGACCGAGCGGTCGTAAGTCCGCTCGCTCAGATCGACCCGACCGCGCGAGTCGGACCTTTCGCGGTCGTCGAGGCGGGGGCGACGGTGGGGCCGAACGCGAGGGTCTATCCCTACGCCTACGTCGGCGAAGCCTGCGCCGTCGAGGAGGGCGCCGTTCTCTATCCGCATGTGGTCCTCGTC
>CAXUKB010000019.1:0-6219 GCA_964251345.1 uncultured Fimbriimonas sp.
GGGATCGTAAACGTTGTTGCCGCCCTCATCCCGACTAGCCCTGACCTCCTTGCGGCGGGAGGCTCCTACACGTTCCCGCTCCGATCGGTTACGATCCTTCGTCTCTCGCTTCGCGGACGATGATCACGCCGGCCAAACTCCGCGTAGAAGCGCGTTTTCGATCCCCCTTTTTCCAATCTTCAGCCATGATCCTTCCCGCCCTCCTTCTCGCCGCCGACTATCACACCTGGGCGCCGTCCCCGCCGATGGGTTGGAACAGTTGGGACCCTTTCGGCACGACGATCACCCAAGCGCAAGTCTTGGAGCAGGCCGACGCGATGGCGAGGCTCCTCAAGCCGCTGGGCTACCGGTACTTCACGGTGGACATCCAGTGGTACGAAGGAAATTCCAAGGGATTCGACTACAAGCCCGGCGCTCGATTGGCGATGGACGGTTTCGGCCGTCTTCTTCCCGCGCCGGAAAAGTTCCCCTCGGCGGTCGGTGGCAAGGGGTTCGAGCCCCTTGCCACCACGATCCACCGCAAAGGGCTGAAGTTCGGCGTCCACATGATGCGCGGCATCCCGCGGCAGGCGGTCGAGGCGAACCTGCCGATCCTCGGGACGTCCTACCACGCCGCCGACGTCGCGGATCGGACGAGCACGTGTCCTTGGAACCCCGACATGTACGGCGTCGACATGACGAAACCCGGCGCGCAGGCCTACTACGACTCGGTGTTCGCCCAGGCCGCGAAGTGGGGGATCGACTTCGTGAAGGTGGACGATCTCTCGCGTCCCTACCACCAGGCGGAGATCGAGGCGATCCGCCGGGCGATCGACAAGACCGGACGGCCGATCGTCCTCAGCACGTCCCCCGGCGAGACGCCGCTCTCCGCCGGTTCCCACGTCGAGAACCACGCGAACATGTGGCGCATCAGCGACGACTTCTGGGACGACTGGAAGGCGCTCGTCTCCCAGTTCAAGCGGCTCCACGATTGGACGCCCTACCGCGAGGCGGGAGCCTATCCCGACGCCGACATGCTGCCCCTCGGCGTCGTGGGACTCGGCCGACGGAGCCGCTTCACCCCCGACGAGGCCCGGACGCTCATGACCCTCTGGTGCATCGCGCGCTCACCCCTGATCGACGGCAGCGACCTGACGAAGCTCGACGACGCCACTCTCGCCCTGCTCACGAATCCCGAGGTCATCGCGGTCGACCAAAGGAGCGAGAACAACCGCCAACTCTTTCGCACGGAAGGCGCCATCGCCTGGGTCGCGGACGTTCCGCGCTCGCGCGATCGCGTCCTCGCCGTGTTCAACGTCGGTGAGACCGCGAACTCCGTTCCCGTAAAACTCTCCGATCTCGGCTTTTCCGGCCGTGCGCGCGTCCGCGATCTTTGGGGACGCCGAGAGTTGGGGCGCCTCGATCGCTTCGCCCCCGAATTGCCGACGCACGGCGCGGGTCTCTATCGCCTCTCCGCGCCGTAGCGACCCTCCTTTTCCTGCTCGGGAGACCGGGATCAGCAAAGGGCATCGTGTGGCCTAGTCACGATCGATTCGTGTTATTTTCTGCAATGATTACTACGCTTTTATTCGGGTGGCAATCCTCCTCTTGACGATTGCCACTCGTAACGACCATGAGACGAAAAGTCTCGCTTCCAAAAGGCTTTGTCGCCGACGAGAGCCGCCTCGATCGGAGGATTCGGGATAAAAAGGAGGCCTCGGGCGGATAGATGGCCGCTTCCTCAGAGGCTTCCGCCGCCCGGCAATCGTCTACACGTCGTGCCGAACGCCGTCCATCCTTACGACAACGAGCCCAAGGCGAAGCGCTCCCTGCTCTCGCTCATGGGTCCCGGACTCGTCACGGGCGCCTCCGACGACGATCCGAGCGGCATCGCCACCTACTCCCAGGTGGGCGCGCAGTTCGGATACGGCATGCTCTGGACGCTGCTGTTCTCCTATCCGCTCATGGCCACCATCCAGGAGGTGGCCGCGCGAATCGGACGCGTCACGGGCCACGGACTGGCGGGCAACATGCGCCGCCACTATCCGAAGCCCTTGCTTTACGGCCTCGTGCTCCTCGTGCTCGGCGCGAACGTGATCAACCTCGGCGCGGACATCGGCGCGATGGGCGACGCCGTTCGGCTTCTCGTCGGCGGCCCCGCGCTCGTGTATTCCGCGCTGTTCGCCGTCGCCTCGCTCGCGCTACAGGCGTTCGTGCCCTACCACCGCTACGTGAAGGTTCTCAAGTGGCTCACGCTCGCGCTCTTCGCCTACGTCGCCACCGTGTTCGTCGTCCACGTGCCCTGGGGCGAGGCGTTGCGGCGAACGGTGATTCCCGAGAAGCTGCTCGACCCGAAGCGCATTGTGACGCTCGTCGCGGTGCTCGGCACCACCATCAGCCCCTACCTCTTCTTCTGGCAGGCCTCCGAGGAGGTGGAGGAGCTGAACATGAACGTGACCCAGGCGCGCCTTCGCAAAGACCCGCGCGAAGGACCTGAGCAGCTCTCACGTATCCGCACCGACACGTACGTCGGCATGGGCTTCTCGAACCTCGTCGCGTATTTCATCATGCTCTCCGCCGCCGCGACGCTCCACGCGAAGGGCGTCACCGACGTGCAGACCGCGACCCAAGCCGCCGAGGCATTGCGGCCCGTGGCGGGTCCGCTCGCGTTCTGGCTTTTCGCGGCGGGCATCGTGGGCACGGGGTTGCTGGCGATCCCCGTCCTCGCGGGCTCGGGCGCCTACGCGGTGGGCGAGGCGCTACGCTGGCCGGTGGGCCTCGAACGCAAGCCCCTGCAGGCCAAGGGATTCTACGGCGTCATGGCGGTGTCGATCGTGCTCGGACTGGGGTTGAACCTCGTGCATCTCGACCCGATCAAGGCGCTGTTCTGGTCGGCGGTGGTGAACGGCGTGGCGGCGGGGCCGATCATGGTGGTGATGATGCTCATGTCGAGCAACCCCCGCGTAATGGGCGAGTTCACGATCGAGCCGCGCCACAAGGTCGTGGGCTGGCTTTCCACCGTTGTGATGCTGGGAAGCGCGGTGGCGATGTTCGCGTTCTGGGGGCAGTAAGCGCAAGCCTTCGGGTTCCGGATCGGATTGCGGACGATCTTAATCGGGTCGCTCCTCTCCCCCAGAGGGGTGTTTAAGGCCGACGCTAGCCCATCGACGAGAGGAGGAGCGCCGCGCCGAGGGCGGAGGTCGCGAGCGAGAGGTACCAGAACCACTTCTGGCGCATGAGCGCCGCCATGGCCGAGAGCGCGATGGCGATCTGGAGCATCGTGACGGACGTCGCCGCCTTCTCGTGCCGCCCGAGAAAGGCCTCCGAACCGACGTTGTCCCGCTCCGCCTCGCGCTCCAAGCCCCGCGCCTTGATTTCGATCTCGCCCAGCTCCTCGCCGTACCGCGCGGAAGCCGCGTTTCCCCGGCCGTTCGCCCCCGCGAATCCCTCGGCCAGAGCCTTTTTGATGCCTTTCGCCTGGTAGTAGCTCCACTGGTCGCTCGCCTTCGTCTGCGCGAGGATCGCGTCGTTTTTCTCCAGCATGGCGGAGTTCGCCAGGTTTCCCGATCGCATGGAGGCCAGCGCGGCGAGCACCGCGACGACGGCCGTGGTGATCGCCAGGTACCGAGTCCATCCGGATCGATGCTCGGACAGTTCGTCGAGCTTCTCTTTCGCTTCCAGCGGGTTCTCTTCTTCCATGGGTCCTTAAGGATACGCCGCCTTCGAAAAGATCCCGTGCGTTGGCGGGCGTTCGTGCCTTGTCACGGGTTTAGAGATTAGGCCGTGTGCGGTGAATCGTTTCTCCTCTCCTCTCCTCTCCGAGGGAGAGGGGTCTGGAAACCCCGCGAAGGTCGAAATGACGCGGCGACGCGCGTCGGCACGAGCGCATCCAACGGCTGCAGGGATTCACCAGACACGGCCTAGTTTTCTAAGATACGAACAAAAGGTCTTTAGGCCCACGCCTTACGTCGGAACAGCCTTCCTGAGGGCGGAGATGAACTCCAGGGCCTCCATATCGTTTCTTCCCTCGTTAGGAGAAAACGATGAACACCGCTAAAACCCTTCTCGCCCTCGTCGCCCTGGTGCCGGCCTTCGCCGGCGCCCAGACGATCGACCAGCGCCTCCACGAACAGCACGAGCGCATCGTTCAAGGGGTGCGCAGCGGCGAACTAACCCGTCGGGAAACCCGCACGCTGGACCGGCGCGACGCGATCGTACGCGCTCAAGAGCGGGTCGACCGACGGTTCGACGGCGGCCACCTCACCTACGGCGAGCGACGCGGAATCGAACGCGAACTGAACCGGGAAGGCCGAGCGATCAATCGAGACAAGCACGGATGCCGACGGCCGTACTAAACCTCGACGCGTTACCGAGCGACGGCAAGAGAGCTTCCAACGCGCTTAAAGCGGAGCCCACAACCAGAGCGTAACGCCCCGCCAAGGCTGTGCTTCCATTAAAGAACGTTCCAAAAGCGTCCGCGAGTCCCTTTCGCGGCGGCCGCTCTCGGTATGGTCCCTTTTGCGATGATCAACGCCTACTTCCTCGTCAACGATCTCCCAAGCGAGGGTGAGGCGTTGACCTTCGCCGCGGCGCTCGAGGTCTTGCCTCGCGAGGGCGAAGTCGTGTCGTTCTCGGAAGGAGGCCCCGGCTACAAAGTGCTTCTCGTGCAGCACCACATCCTCGACGCAATGAGGGTCGAGCCGCTTCCTGGCCGCCGGCTGCCGACGTTGGGCGTTCCCGCCGCTCCCGGGGAGGACGAGGACGTACCGACGGTGCGCCACGAGGTCTCGGTCATGGTCCGGTCGGTGACCGACGACGAAAACGACGCCTTTATTCGCATGAACCGCGGCCGTGCCGCCGCCCGCTTGGTTCCGTTCCTCGCCGACGCCGAGTAACGTGCCTTCGGCCCGATCCCGATTTCGCTCGGGCCTGTCTCGAAACTCGCAATCGGGCACCCTCGTCCTCGTTCGGGCCTCGAGTCCAGGCTCCCGGCCCCTCAGCACCCCTCTCCCCCGGAGGGGAGAGGGGTGCTGAGGGTCTTGAGACACGCCCTAGACGGAAGAACACATCTCGGCGGACGGCGGGCTCCTTCGAACGACGCCGAAGCTTCCGTCCGGCTCCATGATCGCGAAGCGCACTTCGTCCAGGCTCCCGACCTCTCTCGCTCGGAGCGCTTCGCGCACATCGTCGTGGGTGAGGCCCACGCGATGCAGATGGGACTCCACGAACTGGCCGTCGTGGACGAGAAGCGTCGGGATGCCGCCGACCATGTATCGGATCCTTTTCCAACGTCGCACAATTCGCGACACCGCGAGGTTCGCGGCGAAAAGCGTCGTGGCGGACACGAGGCCGATCTTCAGCGACGTGCTGGCGCCGACCATCGCCGTTTCGACCGCGCTGCCGAGCAGGAGGATCACGAGGAAGTCGATCGGCGAGAGCTGGCTCGTCGCCCGGCGACCGAGCAGCCGCATCATCGCGATGAGAAAGAGGTAGATCGCGAGCGTCGAAACGGCGGCGTCTGCATAAGGCTTCATTAAGTCATGCCCTCTTGCGAATGCGGCCCCACTATACTCGGAGGACGACCATGTCGAACTGGCTGAGCCGCGTTTTCGACCATCCCGACCTCGCGGGGGCACTCATCATCGCCGCGAAGACGTTGCTGGTGTATGCCTTCCTCGTCTTGGGCGTTCGCCTGGTCGGGAAGCGCCAGCTTGGCCAGATGAGCCTTTACGACCTCGTGCTGATCGTCGTCTTGGGCAATTCCGTGCAGAACGCGATGATGAACAACGACAACTCGCTTGTCGGAGGTCTCATTTCGGCGACGACGCTGTTGGTCGTCAACCGCGCGTTCGGCGCCTTTTACCGCCGGTCCCGGCGATTGGAGCAGGCGATGGTCGGGCACCCGGTCGTCATCGTCCAGCACGGATCCATGGTCGACGGCACGATGCGGCGCGAGGGCATTACGCGCGATCACCTCCGCCAGGCCCTGCGCGAGCACGGACTCTGCCGGCCCGAGGAGGCGAGGCTCTGCGTGCTGGAGGTCGACGGTTCGATCAGCGTCGTGCCGAACGGCGCCGAAGTCCACACGACTAAGCGCCATTTCGAAGCGCTGCGGGTGCCGTAGGGTGGGCATCACGTCGTTCGATCTCTCCGTTCTCGCGGGCAAGACGGCCGTGGTTATGGTCGTCCTATGGGCGCTCTACCGTTTGCTCGGCAAGCGGCAGTCGAGCCGGATGAACG
>CAXUKB010000019.1:6229-23861 GCA_964251345.1 uncultured Fimbriimonas sp.
GGCGGTCGCCAACTCCGTCCAGAACGCGATGACGGAAGGCCGAGGGCAGCTCGCCGTCGGACTCGTCAGCGCCTCCACGCTTCTTCTCGGCTCGTTCGTCCTGACGCGCCTCGCCTCGCGAACGCCCGGCGCGCGCCGATTCCTTACGGGAGAGCCGGCGGTCCTGCTTAGCGATGGCCAGATCCTCGACGAACGGTTGCGGCAGACGGGGGTCAGCCGCGAGGAGCTCCAGGCCGCCCTTCGCAAGCACGGAATGCAGAGCCCGCACGAGGCCGGCGTGGCGGTGCTGGAGGTGGACGGCACGATCAGCGTCGTCCCACCGGGAAGGGTCGACCGCATCGAGACCGACCTCTGACGGCCGGTTTTGGGTCGTACCGCAAAGTACCGTGAAAAGCCCGGGGGTTCGAGATCCGGCGGCTATACTCCGCGAAGAGGCCACGTTGCGAATCGTTTGCAATTCGCGGCGCTCGTCGGGCGAATTCCCATGTTTAGGGCACGAAATTTTTTGATCGCCATCGTCCTGGTGGTCTGCGCGTTGCGTGGGTTCGGACTGTACACCCGCTCGAAGGCACGTTCCTCTCCCGGCGTCGTGACCCACGGCCAAGCGGCGGAGCCCGAAGGCAAAGGGCAAGGCGAGGCCAAAAGCGATCCGGGCGCCGCCGTTCGCCTTCAACTGCACCGGGTCATGGACACGGAAGGAAGCGGCGGCCTCGCTTACACCTTTCTCCTTCCCGAGGGTTGGACCTCCGAGGATCGGCTCCATTGGCTCGTCGACAACTACACGACGCCGGTCGTGGGCTTCTCTCTGATCAAGAGCGAGGACGGACGGGAGGAGATCGACTCGGTGTCCGGAGTGGCGACCTCCTTTTCCCACGGACCGGCGGGCGATTCGGGAATGCCGCCGCCGCGGAGCCTGAGCCAGTATCTGCTGTCCGATTGGAAGCGGCGTCACCCCGGCTTGAATTTCCAGGTCACGTCCCGCGAGGACACCCCCATCGACGTGTCGGGCGATCCGAACGTGGGCTTCGGCAAGGTCTCCGCCCAGCACGGACTCGTCAAGCTGAGCTTTCGACGGAACGGGCAGATCTATCTTTCTAAGGTCCAAGCCCGGATGGACACGTTCCGGACGAACAGCGCCCCCACCGCGATCGGCGGGGAGATTTACGAAGGCGGCTGGAGGATCTCCAGCCAGTTCACGGTGACCGCGCCCGCCGCCGAGTTCGACCACGCGATGAGGACGTGCGCCCTCGTTCTGACGTCGTCCAAAACCGACCCTCACTTCTTCAGCCGGGTGGCGCAAGCCCAGAAGGTGATCCAAGCGCGATTCTACGACATGCAGAACCGCATTCGGGAGACCAGCCAGCTGATCAGCCAGACCAACGACGAGATTTCCGACTCGATCATGAGTTCCTACAACACCTCCCAGGCGGCCGCGGACCACGAGGCGGCGAACTTCGACGATTACATCCGGGGCGTGGACAAGTACAGCGACGCCTCCGGTCCTATCGATCTTCCGAGCGGTTACGCTCACGCTTGGGCGGACAACCAGGGCCACTACATCGTGAGCGACCAAGGTCTATACGACCCCAACGTCTCCGGTCCGGGCGGCACCTGGCAAGAACTGGAGAAGAAGCCTTGAAGCGATGGCTCTCGCCGCTCGGAGGGGCACTCATCCTGGCCTGGGCCTCCGTTTGCCACGCAAGCGGTACGACCTACACCCTGGTCAAGCACAAGGTCATCGATCGGGAAGGCACCGGCAAGCTCGCCTTCACCTACCTGCTTCCCAAAGGATGGAAGGCGGTCGACGCACTCAAGTGGCTGCCGCAAGACTACATGACGCCGGTGGTCGGAACCACGACCATCACCAGTCCGGACGGTCGGATCGAACTCGACACCATGTCGGGCCTTGAATCGAATTACTCGCATGGACCCGCCGGCGACTCGGGCGTCTTCCCGCCCCGGAGCGTGGCGGCGTACCTCCTCGGCCAGTGGAAGCGGTGCCATCCGAACATCGAGCCGGAAGTCGTCGCGTCCACCGATACCCCGGTAAGCAGCCCAAGTGGGACTCCCTCCTCGATCGGTCGGTCCTACGCGGTGCGAGGAACGCTCAAGCTGCGGTATTCGCAGAATGGCCGCACGTTTCTCGTGAAGACGCAAGCGCGCATCGACGTCTTTCACACGAATGCGGCGCCGACCGCGATCGGGGGCGAGATGTTCGAGGGCGGGTGGACGATCTCCGACTTCTTCGCGGTGACCGCGCCGCAGTCGCAGGTCACCGGAGCGATGAAGGTTCTCGGCATCGTCCTAACCTCTACGCGCACCGACCCGCACTTCTTCAACACGGTGGCGCAGGCCCAGAGGATCATTTCGCAGAACTTCTACAGCATGGAGCGATCGATCATGGAGACGAGCCACATCATCAGCCAGACCAACGACGCGATTTCCGACATGATCGTGGGCTCCTACAAGAAGTCTCAAGCCGCTCAGGACCAGGAGGTCACGAATTTCGACGACTACGTTCGCGGCGTTCAGAAGTACAACGATTCGAGCGGAACCACCGACCTTCCGAGCGGCTACGCACACGCTTGGAAGGACGACCGGGGCAACTACATCGTGACCGACGACCACCTTTACAATCCGAACGCCCACGGGGCGGGCGGCACGTGGCACGAGTTGGAGAAGTCTTCGTGAAACCCTTCGCCGCGCTGCTCTTCGTCGCCCTTGCGGCGCAATGCTTCGGCCAGGAATCGAACCTGCTTGGAAAGTGCCTGGGAAAGCCCCTCGCCGCGTACAACCAGGCCTTCTCGCAAAACTTCGTGAACGCGGTGACGACCCCAAAGGGCTCCGCCAAGGCCGCCGAGTTCAAGACCGGTTCCGCGTCGATCAAGGTGTTCCAGTTCGCAAAACCTCCCATCGTCACCGAAATCCTCGTCGGCTTTTATCAGGTCCCCACGCTGACCTGGCAGAAGGCGCTCGAAGAGTTGGGAATCTCGACCTCCGGGGTTCAAACCAAATCGGAAGGCGGCAAGGTCCACCTCTACGGGATCAAAGCCGCGCCGAACGTGACAATCGATGCCCTTTTCGATCCGAAGAGCACGAAGAACTTCGACAATCCCTCGCTGTCGATCGCAATCAAGAAGAGGTGAAGGGGCCAGCGGACTACCCCGCTTCGGCTAGGATTTTTTCGAACACGCTCCAGTTCGCGTCGGAGACGCCGCCGAAGAGGGAAGCCCCCGCGCCGCCCCGCTTGTGGACGAGCCGGAGCGCCTGCTCGAACTCTTCCGGCTTCTCCAAGGCGGGCATGTACAGGCCCGCGTAGATCGGGAACGTCACCGCCTGCACGTTCTCGAGGACGCAGTCGCCCACCCACGACACGGGTTCGTTGTAGAAGCTGTGGTAGATCATCGGGCAGGCCGCGTCGAGGGGCCACTTGTCCCAGTCTTGGCGGCAGATCTTCCGCGCAAGCCGCGGAGTGGGAAACACCGCCGCCGTGATCTTCTTGCGATGGCCGTGCGCGACCTTGGCCAACTCTTTCACGAGATGAGTGACCGAGTCGTACCGGAAGTGGAGCCACTCCTGGTCGTGCGCCGGGTCCTTGATCTCGAGCGGGTCGCGCCCGCTTACCGCTTTAAACGCCTTTCGCGTGTGCTCGCTGTAGCAGAAGTCGTAGTCGGGAAGTTCCTCGGTCTGGTCGACGTGGTACTTCTCCCAAAGCGCGCGGGGCAGGATGACATCCGGGTAGCGCACGTAGTCGAGATGCACGCCCGAGACGGCGGGATGCGCCGCGAGTTCCGCGACGCGGTCCTTGAGATAGCTCTGAACGCCGGGAATCATCGGGGAGACCCAACGATAGTAGTCGACGTACGGCGGTTGGTCGAAGCAGGACTTGCCACTTCGGCTTACTTGGTACCAATCGGGGTGGTGATCGCGGATCCACTGGTCGCCGCGGTTGACCGTCCACATCCACGCGTGGAGATCGAGTCCGGCCTCTTTCACGGTCGCGAACTCCCGCTCGTCGATCCCGCCGCCGAGAAACACGCCGTCGATGCCTCTCGATTTGAGCGCGGCGTATTTCTTCGTCAGATCCGCGGCCGGGGCCTTCGCGTCGGGTTCCGTCCAGACCCAATACTTCTTTTTCGTCGTTCTCATCCTGGTGCCGCGTTCCTCTGGAGCCGCCCCCAAAGCCGTTCCCGTCGAGTCCGCCCAGCACGCTCCGACCGCGCCCAAAAGGAAGTCACGCCTGTCCATGGTCGCATTGTAGAGGGAGGCAACAGTCCGACCGCGTTTTGGGATCGAAAACGATCAGTAAAATAGGCCGATGGCCTTTACGGTCGAGCAGGTGCTTTCCCTCGCGCCCGACGCCGCGTCGGCGACGGCGGGACGCGGCCTCGCCAGTCCGTCGAAATGGGAAGGCGCCGGTCGGAACGACCGGGCGGCGTGGGGCGAGGCCAAAGGGAGCGGTTCGAAGCCGTACCAGACGGTCGTCGCGCTCGGCGACGGCGCCAGCAAGTGCTCGTGCCCCAGCCGAAAGTTCCCCTGCAAACACGCGCTCGGTCTGCTTTTGCGCGTCGCGGCAGACGAGGTACCAGGCGACGAGCCGCCCGCGTGGGCGGGGGAGTGGCTCGAACGGCGAAGCGGACGGGCCGCGCCCAAAGCCGAGGCGCCGACTCGGCAGGCCGATCCTAAAAGCGCGGAACGACGGTGGGCGACCGTGCTTCGCGGGCTCGAAGAGTGCGAGGCGTTTCTCCACGATGCGGTTGGGAACGGACTGCTTTCGATGGGAGCGACGCGGAGTTGGGACGAGATGGCGGCCCGGATGGTGGACGCGCAGGCCCCCGGAGTCGCCCGTCGTCTGCGCCGGGTCGGCGAGACGATCGGGGTCGGCTCCGACTGGGGCGAGCGGGCCGCCGCCGACCTCGGGAGCCTGGGCCTCCTCCTTCAGGCGGCACGGCGCATCGACGCATTGGGCGACCTCGGTCACGACGTGCGCGCCGCCATCGGCATTCCCTCCCGACGAGAGGATGCCGTCGAGGCGGTCGTCGATGTGTGGGACGCGATGGGCACGGCGTTCGACGGCGACGAACGAGTCGTGACCTACCGCACCTGGCTTCGGGGACGCGGCACGAGGCGCTGGGCGAAGCACCTCGCCTTCGCCGCCGGCGGGGTCGTTCCCGCGCGCCCGCTGCCGGGCCGGGCGCTCGCCGACGAGGCGCGGTTTTTCCCTTCCGCCTGGCCCGTTCGCGCCCACTTTGAGACGTTCGGCGGCGAGGCGTTCCACCCGAGTCCGGGAGGAAACTGGGCCGGGGCACTGGATTTCTACGCGAGCGCTCTCGCCGAAAATCCTTGGACGGATCCTTTCCCCGTCCATCTTAGCGGGGCGACGCTCGGCCTCCGCGAGGGTCTTCCTCTCGCGATCGACGCCGAGGGTCAAGCGTTGCCGGTGCGGCTTTCGGATGCGTCCCGTTGGGGACTCCTCGCGCGGACGGGCAACCGACCGACGGAGTTTTTCGGAGAGTTCGACGGTCACGCGCTGCGGCTGCTTTTCGCTTGGGGCGAATGGGGGACGTTCGAGACATGAACGACTTTGCGGAGGTTGCGAAGGCCGCCCAGGTCGGGGTGCGAACATTGGCCGTTCCCCTTTCGGGTCATCTCGTCGGCTTTCCGAACACGCCTTCCGAGGCGGCGGCCCTCGCCGAGCTTGGAACGCTGGATCTCATGCGCCGAGCGGGCGTCGAGCCCAGGCGCGTCCAACCCTTGGCACCCAGTCCCGAGGAGACGCGGCGCGTCGCTCCCGCCGCCCACGCGCTGGCCGAGGCGTTCGCCCTCAAGGCCGAGGCGGCGGTGCTCGAGTGGGCCGGTGGGGCGGAACGAGCGGGATTCGTCGTTCCGCCGGAGGCACTGCCCGCGTTCCTTGGTCTCCCGAAGCGTTCTCGTTCACGCGTTCGCCCCGTCCTAGGGGAGCGCGGTCTTTGGCTTGCGAGGATGATGAACGTCGAGGTCGAGCCTCCCCCTTCGGAGACGGTCGATTTGGGGGAGTGGGACGGGCTGGACTGGAAGGCCCGCGTGGAGGGAATCGGCTTGCTCGCCGCAAATCTCTCCAAGAACGACGAGCCGATCCTGATGCGCGCCTTGGAGGACCGGCGGGCAGAGGTTCGCGAAGCGGCCGTGGAGCTTCTCGTGCGTCTCCCCGACTCTTCGGCCACCCAAAGGCTGGTCGCGCTCGCGCGGACAAGCGTGATCGTGCGGCGATCGCTCCTAAAGACGACGCTCGACGTCGCGCCGCCCGCTCCGGATCTCCTTCCGAAGTGGCTGCCGCGTACCGTCGCCCGCTCGGGCGTCGGGCCGGGCGCCCACGCGCTCAAGGACGTCCTTCGCTTCGTGCCGCCCTCGACCTGGGGCGGCTCCCCCGAGAACCT
The DNA here is from genome assembly GCA_964251345.1 of uncultured Fimbriimonas sp. Lineage (GTDB taxonomy): Bacteria > Armatimonadota > Fimbriimonadia > Fimbriimonadales > Fimbriimonadaceae > Fimbriimonas. Next base: position 12,646 of record CAXUKB010000019.1, read on the forward strand.
GCTCGGGCTCGCGTCGAAAACGGACGAATTGGAGGCGCTGACCACCGGCTGGGGCGACGCCGCGTTGCGATTCGACGATCGGGATTGGATCGACGCCCTGCTTCGGTCGCCGCATCTCCCGCCCGGTCAGAACGGAAGGTTCGCCGACCGGGCCTCGGAAGCCGCGTTCGACGCCGAGCTGATCCCGCGTCTGGAGCGGCAAGGGGATGGATTGATGACGGCATACGGCCTTCTGCTGTTGCGGGAACGCCCCTTCTCGCCGACGCTTTCCCGCGCGGTCGTCGAGTCGGCGCGGCGCGGCCCGGGCCACGCGTTCTCTATCAACGACCTGGGAACGCGCCTCGACCTCGGCGTCCTGCCCATGCTTGAGTCGCCCTGGGGAGAAGACTCCGCCCCCGAGCGTCTGCGCATCCATTGGCGTACAATCCTCGACCTGCGCCGCCGCCTTCTGGAGAGCCTCCGATGACCGCCGAACCCCTTCTGCGCCAGCACGCTGAGCAGGCCTTCGCCCACGAACTAGACGAGCTCGCGCGCTCCGACGACCGGCCCCGGCCGCCCAACTGGCGACTCTCGCCTTGGGCGGTCGCGAACTACGTTCTGGGCACGACCCTCCCCAACGGCTTCGAGGTCTCGCCCAAGTACATTGGGCGGCGCAACGTGGTCGAGGTCGCGGTGGCGACCCTCGCGACCGATCGCGCCTTGCTCCTCCTCGGCGTTCCTGGCACCGCGAAAACTTGGCTTTCCGAGCACCTCGCGGCGGCGATCTCCGGCGACTCCACCCGGCTTGTGCAGGGCACCGCGGGCACGGGCGAGGAGGCCCTGCGCTACGGTTGGAACTACGCCCGTCTGCTCGCCGAGGGTCCTTCCCGCGCGGCGATGGTGCCTTCGCCCGTGATGCGCTCGATGGAAGACGGCGCGATCGTCCGCATCGAAGAGCTTACGCGGATGCCCTCCGAGGTGCAGGATGCGCTCATTACGATCCTCTCCGAAAAGACGCTACCCATTCCCGAGCTTTCAGACGAGGTGCAGGCGCGCAAGGGATTCAACGCCATCGCCACCGCGAACGACCGCGATCGGGGTGTGAACGACCTCTCGTCCGCCCTGAGGCGACGGTTTAACACGGTGATCCTACCCCTCTCCGAAACGCTGGAGGAGGAGTCGGAGATCGTCCGGCGACGAAGCGAAGCCCTCGGACGGGCTTTGGAGTTGCCGGCGGAGCCGCCGACGCTCGACGACATCAACCGGCTCGTTACCATCTTTCGCGAGCTCCGGAGCGGTCAGACCCTCGACAAGAAGACGAAGCTGAAGACGCCCAGCGGCACCCTCAGCACCGCCGAGGCGATCTCCGTGCTCAACGGCGGCCTCGCGATGGCCGCCTACTTCGGCGACGGCCGCCTGCGGGCTTCCGATCTGGCCGGTGGTCTGATGGGCGCGGTCGTCAAGGACGCGACGAACGACGGACTCGCGTGGAAGGAGTACCTGGAGACGGTCGTGAAGGAGCGCGAGGGGTGGAAGGACCTGTACCGGGCGTGTCGCGAGCGCCTCTGATCCTCGGCATCCGGCACCACGGCCCCGGGTCGGCGCGAAGCGTCGTCGCCGCGTTGGACGCGGCGCGGCCCGACGTTCTCCTGATCGAAGGGCCGGAAGAGGCGTCGGCGCTCGTGCCCTACCTGCTCGACGCCACGCCCCCGGTGGCGATGCTCTTCTACGACGTCGAGCGGCCCCGAAACGCGGTCTACTACCCCTTCGCCGAGTTCTCGCCCGAGTTGCAGGCGATTCGGTGGGCGCACCGCAACGAGGTGGAGGTGCGGTTCATGGACCTGCCCGCGAGCGCGGTGCTTGGGATGCGGGTGGCCCGCGAAGGCACCGACGCCCTGTCGCGGCTCGCGGAGGCGGCGGGGTTCGAGGACGTCGAAGACTGGTGGGAGCATCTCGTGGAGCACCGGAGGGAGACGACGGCGCTTTTCGAGGGATTGGAGGCCCTGATGGCGGAGTTGCGGTCGAGTTCCCCTCTCCCCTCCGGGGGAGAGGGGGCAGGGGGTGAGGGGCAAGTTGAGGATCGCGGCTCGCTTCCAAAAGGCGAGATCCCCCTGCCCGATCGGGGCCAGGCCCCCTCACCCCAGCCCCTCTCCCCCGGAGGGGAGAGGGGCCCGGATTCCCGTCCCCTCGTCTCCGACGCCACGTACGAACGGCTTCGAGAAGACCACATGCGGCGTACGCTTGCGGCGGCGGGGCCGAACGCCGCCGTCGTCTGCGGTGCGTGGCACGCGCCCGCCTTGAGGGAAAAACCCGGAGCCAAAGCAAAGCTTCCGAAGGTCAAGGTCGCGGCGACCCTCGTTCCTTGGACCTACGAGCGCCTGACCCGACTCTCCGGCTACGGCGCGGGAGCCCCGTCGCCTGCCTTCTACGATCAGCTCTGGACCACGCCCGCCGAGGAGGTCACGCGGCACTGGCTTCTGACGGTGGCGCGTCTCATGCGCGAGGACGATCTCGACGCCTCGCCCGCCGGCGTCATCGAGGCGGTGCGGCTCGCGGAGGCGCTCGCGTCGTTGCGGGGCCGTCCCCGTCCGGGCCTCCGCGAGCTTCGCGAGGCGGCGGGCTCCGTGCTCGTGCGCGACGACGCGGTGTGGAACCTGATCGGACGGCGGCTGATCGTCGGGGAGCGAATGGGCGAGGTGCCGGAAAGGACGCCGGCGGTCCCGCTCGCGGCCGATCTACAGGCCACGCAAAAGCGGCTCCGCATGACCGTCGACGACGCGGACCGGCGATTGGAGCTCGATCTACGCGCCGAGAACGACCTTGCGCGGAGCCGCCTTTTTCACCGCTTGGACCTCCTGGAGATCCCATGGGGCGAGCCGGAGCGGGTCGGAAGCGGCAAGAAGGGCACCTTTCACGAACATTGGCGCGTGCGATGGCGGCCGGAATTGGCCCTCGCCGTCGTCGAAGCGAGTCCCTGGGGCAACACCGTCGAAGCGGCCGCGAACGCGCAGGCCGTCGACCGCGCGGAAAGGGCAAAGGACCTCCCCGAGATCGCGGCGCTCGTCGAAACGTCGCTTCTCGCCGACCTTGGCGAAGCCATCGGGTCTGTCGTCCGCCGCCTGCTCGACCTCTCGGCCACCACCGCCGACGTAGGCGACTTGGCCGACGCGCTGCCGCCTCTCGTCGCGGCGCTCCGCTACGGAAGCGTGCGGCGCACCGAGGCAGCCCGGCTCAAGCCCGTCGTCGATGCGATCTTGACGCGCCTTTTTCTCGGCTTGCCCGGCGCCTGCGCCTCCTTGGACGACGAGGCGGCGGAAGGGATCGCCGGGCGGCTGACGGCCACCGCCTCGGTCGTCCGTCTTCTCGACGATGAGGCGAAGACCGCGTGTTGGCTCGAGGCGTTGCGCGCGGTCGCCGAGCGCACGGACGTCCACGGCCGGGTCGCGGGTCGGGCCGAGCGGTTGCGGTTCGATGCCGGTGCGGTCACGGGCGACGAACTCGCCGCGCGCCTCGAGCGAGAGGCTTCGGTCGGCGCGCCCGCATCCGAAACGGCGGCGTTCGTACAAGGCCTTCTAGAAGGCTCGGGCACGCTGCTCCTTCACCAAGAGCCGCTGTGGCGGGCGGTCGACGATTGGATCGTGGGCTTACCGCCGGAGGCGTTCGACGAGACCCTCCCACTTATCCGGCGCACCTTCGCCCTATTCACGCGGCCCGAACGGCGGCAGCTCGGCGAACGGGCGGCAGGCGATCTCGTCGCAGGCCGGGAGGAACGAGGAATCGACCGCGAACGCGCGGAACGGGTGCTGCCCATGGTAAGGAGGATTTTAGGACTTTGAACGAGCGGCGACGACGATGGCGGCTGATCCTCGGCGGGGACGAGGCCGATGGGACGGGCTTCGGTCTGGAAGGGACCGACCTCCAGCGCGACCGGGCGCTGTCGGCCCTTTACGATGGCGAGCGAAGCGGCGGCCTCGGTCCGTCCTCGCCCAACGTCGCACGCTGGCTCGGCGACATCCGGACGTACTTCCCGCAGTCGGTCGTGCAGGTAATGCAACGCGACGCAATCGATCGACTCGGTCTTCGGCAGATGCTCTTGGAGCCCGAAAGTCTCCAGGCCGTCGCGCCGGACGTGAACCTCGTCGCCACCCTCTTGTCCCTGCGCAACGTCCTTCCCGCAAAAACGCGCGACACCGCCCGGCAGGTGGTAAGGCGAGTCGTGGAAGACTTGGAGCGGCGGCTCGAAAGCCCGTTGCGGCAAGCCGTGAACGGCGCCCTTTCCCACGCCGTGCGAAGCCGACGTCCCAAGCTGCGGGAGATCGATTGGGATCGCACGATCCGGGCGAACCTCCGCCACTACCAGTCCGATTACCGGACGATCGTTCCGGAAACGCTCATCGGCCACGGCCGCAAAGGGCAGGCGCTCAAGAACGTGATCCTCCTGCTGGACCAAAGCGGCTCGATGGCCACGTCGATCGTCTACGCGGGCGTGTTGGGCGCGACCCTCGCCTCGATCCGCGCCCTCCGGACGGAGGTGGTGGCGTTCGACACTTCCGTCGTTGACTTGACGTCGGTGTTGGACGACCCCGTCGAGCTCCTGTTCAGCGTTCAGCTTGGCGGTGGAACCGACATCGAGCAGGCGCTGCGCTACGCCCAAGGCCTCGTCCGAAGCCCTAGCGACACGATCATGGTGCTCGTCAGCGATCTGCTCGAAGGCGGAAACAACGAGCGGTTTCTGCAGCGCGCGGCGTCGATCAAGGCGTCGGGCGTCAACCTCGTCTGCCTTCTCGCCCTCAGCGACGAAGGAACGCCTTTCTACAGCCGGGGCAACGCCGAGTGGCTTGCCGCTCGGGAGATCCCGTGCTTCGCCTGCACGCCCGAGGCGTTCCCCGACCTCATGGCCAAAGCGATCAAGGGGCAGCGCCTCGACGCCGAAGCGTTCGCCCCCCGATAAGCTCGGCAACCTTACGGTGCTCGCCGCGCCCCAGAGTGTGGAATCCGAGCGGCGTGTTCCATTTCGCACTCTGCATCGGCTCTTACCTCTCCTACAGCGTGGTCGTCGCGTTCGCTCGCCTGCGCCGACTCGACGATCTAGGCCTCGACGACATGGCCTGATCTCGAACGTTTCGAGCCCCGTACTCCCACGGAGGGAACGGAAACGAGCCCTTTGGGCTTGTTTCTCGAAACGACGTTCTGCCCTTGCGCAAACGTCAGGGCTCGATGACGACGTAGAGCGCGTTCGACGGGAGCCTCAGCGTCGCCTTGCCCCCGGCCGATTTCACGGGAACGAGGGAAACGGCACGTCCGGAAGCGTCGAGCAGGGTCGCCCGCCGGAGGCCAGGGTTGGCAACGGTCAGCGTCACGTTCGTGTCTCGCACCGCCCACGGGGCGTGGCCGGTGCTCACGACTTTCCATCCCTTCGCGCCGTTTTCGCCGACCGCGGGTTCCTGCCGCCAGCCGGTGGGTCGGACGACGGTCCCGACCTGCACGAGGAGTCGCTTCGAGGTCGTGATCGGACGATCGTCTAGGGCGACCACGGTGACGGTGGCGTAGTCGTCGGTCGACTCCACCATTACGTCCTTGAGCCGGAACGCGCCTCCGGCGGCTCCGAGAAATCCCGCGACGGCCTGCGCTTTCGGCGCGTCGATCCGGAACAGTCCTTTGCCGTAGTCGAGCGTGAGCTCACCCGTTTCGCTCCGCACCTTCTCGCCCTGAATGCAGGCGGAAAGATCTTTTACGACCGTCTTCGAGGGGTCGCCGTCGTACTTCACCTCGACGGGGCCGACGAGAAACGCGAGCGGATCGGCGCCCTTCGCCCGACTCGTCCCGGCGCGGGCGTCGCCGCCGTTGTGGTTGGGATCGTAGGAGGGGTCCTCGGCGATGACCGGAACGTCGCGGTCGTCGAGCTGAGCCCGCGTCCGCTCTTCGTGGACCACCGGCGCGCCTTGGCGCACGTAGCCCATTCGGTACAGCAGGGCCGCCGCCGGGAACTGTCCGACGAGGGCGGGCACCGAGTCCTCCCACTTCTTGAGCGGATGGCCGCCGTCGGGAAAGGTCACGAAGTCGAAGGTGGGGCTCGGATCGTACGTCGTCGCACCCAGGGCAAACCAGTAAAGGCCCTGAATCCCGGTGAGCGATTCGTATGCTGCGCAGAGAAGCGGTCCCTCGGCCTGGTAGCCCAAGGGGTTGACCCAACCGCCCTCGGTCACCACGGTGGGATGGCCGACGACCTGCTTGAGGTTGGTCGGCAGCTCGCGCGGCGTGAACAGCGCGGAGCGGTCGGAAAGGAAGTCGCCCTCGTCGATCCGCCAGCCCTCGTTCGGCCCCTTATGCAGGCCGCCGTTGGTGTAGCGGTTGACCGCCACCACGTCGGTCGGGCCGTAGGTGTAGCGTTCCGCGTCGTTCTGACGCACCGGGTCGGCGGTGATCCAGTTGCAGGCGTTCGTCAGGCCCCGGTAGCCGAGATCCTCCTTATAGAAGGCGTCCATCTGGGCGTAGAAGCCGCGCTGCGTGTCGATGAGGAACGCCATCTGGTCGTCGGCCCGCGCCTTCATCCCGCCCATCTGCGGCTGGGTCAGGATCCAGGTGTCGAGCAAGGGCGCGTCGCCGCCCGCGACCTTACCGTCGGGACCTAGCCAACGCGCCTTTCCCGCCGCCACGCTGCCGTACCGCTTCGCGAGCCAGGCGTCCATCCGCTTTCCGAGCGTCGCCTTTGCGGCCGGTCGCATGCTCTGGAGGGTCCAGAAAAGGAGCGAATCTTCGTTCTGCACCTGAGCGATCGCCACCGCCGGGTCCTTCGCCAAAGGGACGCCGGTGTAGGGGTTCGGGTCGAGGTACAGGTGGCGGACCCAACCCTTGTACGCTTTCTGGAGCCGCTCGTCGAAAAACAGAAGGCCCCAAAGATCGGCGCCGTCCCCATAGCCGAGCCCCCACGAGGCGGCCACGCCCGCGTGGCCGCCGTTGGCCCAGTAGGGGGAGATCGTGGCGTAAATCCCCTCCTTTTCCAGGGCGGCGACGTACCGCTGGACCCGGTCTACTTCGCCCGCGTCCCAGTCGTCGAGCGTCTTGCCCGCTCCTTTGGGTGAGACGCTGGCGTGGAGCCGCACCATGTTGACGCCCATCTTCGCGAGAAAGCGGGCGTTTTCGGCCATCTCCTCGGGCTTCAACCGGTAGCCGTAGGCGCAGACCGGCCAAAAGCGAAGGGGCTTGCCATCGCCCCGCACAAAACCGCGCCCGTCGGGCGCGACGCGAACGAAGCCGGTCTCCCCCGCCCGTTTCTCGTTCAAGAACCGGAGATCGAGCACGGCGGCTCCCTTGCCGTCGCCGGGATAGGCGAAGGGCCAGGTGCCCGACGATAGGGCGAAAGTGAGGGCGGCGAGGAGAGGGACCATGGCTTCTTTGCGCGTGGACGCGTCCGGCTCCAGTCTAGCGCGGCTCAGCGCGATTTGGGCACACGGGCTATCCTCCTCTTCGTTCGTGAGTCGCCCGATCCGAGGATCGCCGCCGGAATGCCCAAGATGAAACAATCGTTCTGCCTTCCCTGCTTCCGCGCTCCCGGCCAGCCTTTGGACGAGCTGTTCCGCGAAGCGAAGTCGATCGGCTACGCGGCGACGGAGATCTGGAGTCCCAGGGCAAGCCCCGCTTCCGCGCCCCGCGAGGCAGACTTCACGGGTGGGGAGTCGCTCGAAGAGATTCACCAGGCCGCGCGCTCCGCGGGGCTCGCCGTCGCCTCCTTCACCGGCCACGAGTCCATCGACGACGGCCTGAACGATCCCGCGCAGTGGGAGCGGATCGAAGGGGAGATCGCGGCGTCGGTCGACCGCGCGGCCCGGCTGGAGATTCCGGGCATCATCGTGTTTTCCGGCACCCGCCGTCCCGGCCTCTCCGACGCTTACGGACTCGCACTCTTCACGAAAGGAGTTCGGCGGGTCGTGCGGCACGCGGAGGAACGCGGCGTGAACCTCAACCTGGAGGTGCTCAACTCACGCGTCGACCACCCGCGTTACATGGCCGACACCGTCGATTGGGCGATCGCCGCGTGCGAAGCGGTTGGCTCCCCCCGCATGAGGCTGCTCTTCGACGTCTATCACGTGCAGATCATGGAGGGCGACCTTCTGCGCGGTCTGCGGCGGGCCGCGCCTTACCTGGGCCACGTCCACACCGCCGGCGTCCCCGGGCGGCACGAGTTGGACGACGACCAGGAGATCCACTACCGCGCGGTCGGCCGGGAACTCGCCCGCCTCGGCTACGACGGCTACGTGGGCCACGAGCTTTTCCCGAGAGGCGACCGCATGGCGGCGCTCCGGTCGTCGTTCGCGGCGATGCTCGGTTAGACTGCGGACGGTTAGCGACGGGTCGATACGGCCGGCGTCGTCTCGTCTGCGTGTTCGGTCGCGGTCTTGCGTTCCCAGTGCGAGGCGACGAGGACCAACGCAAGCGGCGCGACGAGCGACAAGACCTTGAAACCGACGATCGTGCCGCCGATCGCCCAGACCCACTTCATCCGTCGACGGCTCGCCGCGTAGGCGTCGCTCCACTCGAGCGGGGGCGACGTTCCGGCTCCGGCGGTGGGACGGGACGGAGGCGGCGGGCGAGGGACGGAGGAAGCCGGAGAGAGAGGCGCCGGGGGTGGCGTGGGGGCGAACCGAGTCCGGTAAGCGTGTCCGCAGCCGCCGCACGCGACGTCGTCGATCGCGGCGTGCGTCCCGCAACTCGGGCAGGTTTTCCGGCGGCTCGGAACCACCCCCGAATTATAGCGAGCGTGTCCGAAGGACCGTCCCAAAAGTCCCAATCGTGCCGATGCGCCCGGTTTGCTGACGCTGTGCTGACGGTAGCTCGTTACAATGGGACCGACTACGCCATGCCCTTTCGCCTTTGCCGTTTCTTTGCGCGATCGGGCATCGTCGCTCTGCCCTCTTTCGAGATCCTTAACGAGCCCTTCCGATGACGGACGATCCTTACGCCAACCCGCAGTCCCCCACCGCGACCCTGACGCCGCCCGACGTGTCGACGCAAACGCCGGACGTCCCGCCCCAAACGCTCGACGCACCGAACCCCAACATGGTCTCGCTCGACGTGCCGATGGAGGTCGATACCCTCGGCGACGGTCGGAAGACGGAGATTATCGGTGACGTCCGGCGCTTGGAGGATGTCAACACCAAGCAGGGAGACAACCCCTATGGCTACCTGGGCGACTGCGGGCTCGTCTCCTGCAAGAACGTATTTGAGCAGTTCGGCATGGACTCGACCGAGGCGAGAGTCGTCGGCTACGCGGCGGCGCATGGCCTGTGCGACGTGGGCAAGCCCGGCGATCCGCCGGAGCAGCTCGGCGGCACGACGCCCATGGATCAGGCCAAGATCCTCAGCGACAACGGCGTGCCGTCCCATGTCTGGACGGCCACGAGCGTGGACGACCTCGCGGGGTTCGTCCAAGCGGGCCGGGGCGTGATCATCGGCGTCAACGCGGGCATCCTCTGGAACGACGCGAACTACGTGGAGGACGGCAACCCGAACCACGCGATCACCGTGATCGGCGTGCTCCGCGACCCGACGACGCAGGCGCTCGAAGGCTTCGTCGTAAACGACAGCGGAACGGGCAAAACCACCGTCGTCGGCGCCGACACCATGAGTCAGTGCTTCTCGCAGAAGGGTGGCGTCTGCGTCGCCACCGACAACCCCGCCCCCCACGCCCGATAGCCATGCCGATCGCCACGACCCCCATCCTTCCGCCTTCCGAGGCGACCCGCCGGCTAACGACGAGCGGCGTCTACACCGCGGAGATCCCGGTGGAGCACACCACCTCGCTCCTCGTCCCCACCCTTCGGCTGGGTTTCCCCGCCTACGCCTTCTTTGCCGCACCCGCGCGCCGGGTACCCGGCCAGCCCCTAGAGATCGGCGTTCCCGACCGGTGGGGCGCGTTGCGCGCCGACTTCGGCCGTCTCGCGCTTTACGCCCTCACCGACGCCGTCCCGATGGGCGGTCCGGCCTTGGCGCGAGTCGCGCTTTCCGTCGAGTCGCGCTCGGTGACCGACGTCCTCGCCGCGCAGGATCGTCTGAGCGCTCTGCTCGACGGAGCCGCCGAAGCGTTCTTCGCGGGCGGCGCCTTGCCGCCGGGGTTGGTCGAGGCGTTCGCCGCCGTCGTGCCCGACGCCTTACGACCCGCCTACCGCGCCCTCGCGCCCGACTTCATGGCCGCCCTGGAGAGCCGGTGATCGTCGAGGCGGGCGACGCCGGGGCGGCGCTCGCCGACTTGGCCGTGCTCGCGAAGGACGCGGGACGGACGGATCTCGCCGCCCAGGCCGAGGCGGTTCGGCACGACTCGCCCCGTTCGCTTGTCCTCGCCGTTGCCGAGGACGTCGACATAGCCCGGCTAGTCGCTTGGATCGGCCGCACCGTGCCGGACCTTGAGATTCGGACCGTTACCACGCCTCGTCCCGCCGATGGCCTCGGCAAGGTCGCCCTGGCCCTTCGGGCGGACCGCCTCGTCGACGCCGCGACCCAAGACCTCTACGCTCTTCTCGCCCGCCTCGCCCCTTCCTCGGGCATGGCCGTTCTGGTGACCGGCGCGGGCGAGTTGGACGCGGACGAGCTCGATCGGGTCGGGCGCGGGCTCGCGCGGGTTTTCCGGCCCGACGTGACGGTGGAGGTCGGCGACCTCGCGGCCCATCGCGTTTTCCTATTAGGCGAAGGCGGCATCGAGCCTTCGCCGCTCCGTAGGACTCTTGACCGCGCGCTCACCGCGTTCGTCGCGTGGCTTCAAGAGCCCACCCTCTCGGACGACGGACACCGGGCGACCCTCGGCCTTCGCATTCTCGAAGATCTAGAAGCGGCGAAAGATGCGGAGCCGACTCCCGCCGCCGTTCCCGATTTCTCGGCGGATCGCCTGCGCGCCTTGGCCGCTCGGGTCGTGCGGCAGTTCGAAAGCGAGTTCAGCACCGCGACCGCTTCGGTCGAGGCGAGCCTCTCCGGACTGGAGCGGGACGTCGACGGCGTGCTCCGGCACGGCGAGCGAGGGAGCGACGACCGGACCACCCCCGTGGACGTTCGCGTCGATCTGTGGGAAGCGCGCGCGCAGGAAGCCGTGCGGACGATGCTCGAACGCACCCGCGGCTACGCGGAGAGCCTTCTCCATGACGTGCCCTGGGACGAGCTCGAAACCCGGGCGCGGGCTGCCGGCGTCTCCGGCGGGTTTCGGACCCGCCTCCTGAAGGCCTGGCGCGAGGCGGACGAAAGCCCCCTTC